>JBBSNM010000001.1:0-147625 GCA_038232655.1 Propionibacteriales bacterium
GCCGCCCTCGGGCTGGCGCTGGCCGGCAGCCTGCGGGCCGAGGCGACGCTCGCGTTGGCCAACCTGGTCTACGTGCTGCTGCTCGTCGGCGGCGCCGTCGTCGTGCCGCTGGCACGCCATCCGGACGCGCTGCGACCGCTGGTCGAGCTGCTCCCGTCCGGGGCGCTGGCCGAGGGGTTGCGCGAGGTGTCGGCGGGCAACGGCCTGCCGCTGGCGGGGTGCGCGGTGCTGCTGGCCTGGGCCGCCGCCGGCGCCGCGGTGGCCGCCCGTACGTTTCGGTGGGAGTGATCGGTGGCAGTGAGGTGGGTGCGGTGTCGATGAGGGCGGGGCTAGCCCAGCGGCTGCCGGATCGGCTGACCCGCACGCCGGGGCCGGGTGCGCTGCGGGCGGTCGCCGTCGCATCCCTGCTGGCCAATGTCGGCATCGTGCTGACCGGCGGCGCGGTGCGCCTCACCGGCTCAGGTCTGGGTTGCCCGTCCTGGCCGCGGTGCACCGCCGACTCCTACGTCGTGCACGGTGAGCTCGGGCTGCACGGGGTGATCGAGTTCGGCAACCGGATGCTGACGTTCGCGGTCGCCGCCGTGGCCCTGGTGACGCTGCTGGTGGTCTGGCGGGCCCGGCCGGGTGACCGGGTGGCTCTGCGCCTTGCCGTCGTGCTCGCCGTCGGAGTGCCGGCGCAGGCCGTGCTCGGCGGGCTGACGGTGCTCACCGACCTCAACCCATGGCTGGTCGCCTTCCACCTGTTGTTGTCGCTCGCGATGATCGCGGTCTCGGTGGGGCTGGTTCGCCAAGTCGGTTGGGGTGGTTCGGCGGGTGCCTGGTCGCCGCCGTCGGCGGTGCGGTGGCTGGTGCTTGCGACGTACGGCGCGACCTGGGTGGTCCTCTACCTCGGCACGGTGGTGACCGGCAGCGGCCCGCACGCCGGCGACGTCGACTCCCCGCGCAACGGTCTCGACCCCGCGCTGGTCAGCCAGTTGCACGCGGACGCGGTCTTGATGCTGGTCGGGCTGACCGTAGGCGTGCTGGTGGCGGTGCACACCGCAGGAGCCCCCACCGGCGCGCTCCGCGCCGCCTGGTGGCTGCTGGGTGTTGAGCTCGCGCAGGGGGTGGTCGGCTTCGTCCAGTACTTCACCGGCCTGCCGGTGGCGCTGGTCGAGCTGCACCTGCTGGGCGCCTGTGCCACGATCGTCGCCGCCACCGCGCTCGTACTGTCGGTCCCCCGCCGCTGACCTGCGCCCTCGGCCGCCCCGGCTGCCCCGGCCGATCTTCCGACGTTGCCGCCACTTCCGCCGCTCAGAGCGTCGGAAGATGCCCGTCCGGCGGGTTACTACCGACCGGATCTTCCGACGTTGCCGCCACTTCCGCCGCTCAGAGCGTCGGAAGATGCGTTTGGGATGGAGGGGCGGGCCGCCGACGTGCCGACTCGCATCCACAAGGCCTCGGCTGCGGATCGATCGTCCACAGCCAGCATCGCGATCGCCCTACTGCGGTTGCCCGGCGGCCCATTCTCTTGCATGAGCACTCGATCGATCGAAGCGCGAGACGTCTTGCGCGCGTCCACCGCCGTCGCCACACTCGGCCAGAAGCACGTACGCGCCGAGCTGCGGGGCGGCCGGTGGCAGAGTCCCCTGCGCAATGTGCTGGTCACCCACAACGGTCCACTTACCGACGACCAACGGGTACGGGCGGTGCTGCTGGGGCTACCACGTGGGGCAGTGCTCGGTGGCCTGACCGCGGCCAAGCACGACTCTCTAGACGGCTTCCCCGACGACTCGCTGACGGTGGTGGTGCCGGGTTCGTCCCGGCGTCCACACCCCTGGCCGGACGTACGCCTGCACTGGTCAACCGAGCTGAGCGAGCTCGACGTGCACCCAATCCGTCAGCCACCCCGCACCCGGATGGCGCGCAGTCTGGTGGATGCGAGCAGCGAGCGGATACCCCTGTCCCGAGCACGCGCCATCTTGTTGGCCGGCTGTCAACAGGGCCTCGTCCGTCCGAGCGACCTGCGCGATGCCTTGAGCCGACGTGGGCCCTGCCGGCACCGCGGCCTGATCCGCGAGTCGCTCGCAGATGCAGAGAGCGGGGTCGACTCATTGCCCGAGCGTGACTTCGACCGGCTCTGCGAGCGCGCCGGCCTGCCGCGTCCCAGCCGACAGCGCATCGTGGTGCGGCCCGACGGGCGTGCATACGTGGACCGCGGCTGGGACAAGTTCGGTGTCGCGTGTGAGATCCACGGCATCCCGCACATGGCAGTGTCCCGCTGGGATGCCGACCTCTTTCGGCAGAACGAGATCGTCATCGCTGGCGACCGGCTGCTGGTCTTCAGCTCATTCGCCGTCCGCCACCGCGGCGACCAGGTGATCGATTCAGTGCCTTCGAATGCTGCGCCGCCACGGATGGCGAGACTGAGAAGATCGCTCGGGGCGCCAGCCGGTCAGCGCAAGAGCGGGTCGAGCGCGACCGCGAGGAACAGCAGCGCCAGGTACAGGTTCGAGCCGTGGAACAGCCGCATCGGCTGCAGCGCGGCAGTTGACAGCGCCGACCCCGACGAGCGCCGGGCCCGTGCGAGCAGGGCGTACGACTCGGCCAGCAGCGCCAGCCCGAGCGCGCCAGCCGCAACCGGGTAGACCAGACCGGTGCCGGCCACCGGCCACAGCAGCAGCGAGGTCACCACCGTGGCCCACGAGTACGCCACGATGCGCCGGGCGACGTCCCGGCTCGATGCCACCACCGGCAGCATCGGCACGCCCGCGGCGGCGTAGTCGTCGCGATAACGCATTGCCAGCGCCCAGAAGTGCGGCGGAGTCCAGAAGAACACGACCGCGAACAGCACCACCGGCGCCCAGGCCAGCGAGCCGGTGACCGCCGTCCAGCCGATCAACACCGGGAAGCACCCGGCCGCACCGCCCCAGACGATGTTCTGCGGCGTACGCCGCTTGAGGATCATGGAGTAGCCGACGACGTAGAACACGTTGGCGGCCAGCGCCAGCCCGGCCGACAGCCAGTTGACGAGCAGCCCGAGCCACAGCGTCGAGACGACGCCCAGCGCCAGACCGAACACCAGCGCGGCGCCCGACGAGACGCGGTGCTGCGGCAGCGGACGGCGTCGGGTGCGCAGCATGCGCTGGTCGATGTCCGCGTCGACCACACAGTTGAGAGCGTTCGCACTGCCGGCAGACAGCGTGCCACCGACCACGGTGGCGAACACCGGCCACAGCGCGGGCACACCCCGGCTGGCGAGGAACATGACGGGCACCGTGGTGAGGAGCAGCAGCTCGATGATGCGCGGCTTGGTGAGCGCGACGTACGCGGCGAGTCGTGCCCGGCCGCGGCCACGCCGGCCGGCGGCTGGCGCCTGCGCCGAATCGAGCAGGGCGGGCCGGGGATCGACGGTCGCCACATCCACCTTCTCGCTCGCGGTTCCACGGTGCGGGCCGCAGTCTACGTCCAGGGCGTGCTCAGCACCGCGAGGTGCCCGGAGCGAACGGCCGGATCGGCGCTAGGCTCCACCGTGAGGGACCGAGCCATCGCGAGCTGGTGGCTCCCGACCGGCCCAAGACCACTGCCTTCTGGAGCATCTTCTCGTGACGTTCTCGCAGTCCGACACCACCACCTCCCCCACGCACGCCCCCGAGGCGCTCGGCTGGACCGACCTGGACCGCCGCGCCGTGGACACCGCGCGGGCGCTTGCGATGGACGCCGTGCAGAAGGTCGGCAACGGCCACCCCGGCACCGCGATGAGCCTGGCGCCGGCCGCCTACCTGATCTACCAGCAGCTGATGCGCCACGACCCCAACGACCCGCACTGGCCGGGCCGGGACCGGTTCGTGCTGTCGGCGGGTCACAGCAGCCTGACCCAGTACATCCAGCTGTACCTGTCCGGCTACGGGCTGGGCCTGGAGGACCTGCAGGCGCTGCGCACGTGGGGGTCCAGGACGCCCGCCCACCCTGAGGTCAACCACACCCCCGGCATCGAGATCACCACCGGCCCGCTCGGCCAGGGTGTGGCCAGCGCCGTGGGCATGGCGGCGGCGGCGCGACGCGAGCGCGGGCTGCTCGACCCGGACGCCCCTGCCGGCGAGAGTCCGTTCGACCACACCATCTGGGTCATCGCCTCCGACGGGGACATCCAGGAGGGGGTCACCAGCGAGGCCAGCTCGTGGGCCGGCCACCAGCAGCTCGGCAACCTGGTGGCGATCTACGACGCCAACCAGATCTCGATCGAGGACGACACCGACGTCGCCATGAGCGAGGACACGGCCAAGCGCTATGAGGCGTACGGCTGGCACGTGCAGACGGTGGACTGGACCGGGGGCAAGGGCTCGGCGGCCGGCGACGACGACACCTACGACGAGGACGTCGAGGCGCTGCACGCGGCGCTGACGGCCGCGCGCGACGAGCGCGGCCGCCCGTCGCTGGTGGTGCTGCGCACGATCATCGCCTGGCCGGCGCCGAACGCCCGCAACACCGGGGCGGCGCACGGGGCTGCCCTCGGCGACGACGAGGTACGCGCCACCAAGGAGATCTTGGGCATGGACCCGTCGGCCACGTTCGCCGTCGACGAGGAGGTGCTCGACCACGCCCGGCAGGTCGCCGAGCGCGGCAAGGCTGCCCACGACCGCTGGGACGAGCAGTTCGAGGCGTGGCGGAACCAGGCCGGTGACCGGGCCGAGCTGTGGGCCCGGCTGGACGAGCGACGACTGCCCGCCGGCTGGTCCGACAACCTGCCGACCTTCCCGGCCGGTGAGGACGTGGCGACCCGCAAGGCATCGGGAAAGGTCCTGAGTGCCCTCGCGCCGGTGCTGCCCGAGCTCTGGGGCGGCTCGGCCGACCTTGCGGGCAGCAACAACACCACGATGGACGGCGAGCCCTCGTTCATCCCCGAGAGCGCTCAGACCGACATGTGGCCGGGCAATCCGTATGGCCGCACGCTGCACTTCGGCATCCGCGAGCACGCGATGGGCGCCATCCTCAACGGCATCGCGCTGCATGGTGGCACCCGGCCGTACGGCGCCACGTTCCTGACCTTCAGCGACTACATGCGCCCGCCGGTACGGCTGGCGGCGCTGTCGAAGATGCCGGTGACCTTCGTGTGGACGCACGACTCGATCGGGCTCGGCGAGGACGGACCGACCCACCAGCCGATCGAGCATCTGGCCGCGCTGCGTGCCATCCCGGGCCTCGACGTGGTGCGACCGGCCGACGCGAACGAGGTGACCGTCGCCTGGCGCACGGCGCTGGAGCACGGCGACCGGCCGGCCGGGCTGATCCTCAGCCGGCAGAACCTACCCACCTTCCCCCGTGACGAGGACGGCTTCAGCTCCGCCGACGGTGTCGCCCGCGGCGCGTACGTGCTGATCGACGCCAGCGACGCCGACGGCAACCCGGTCGAGCCGGACGTGCTGCTGGTGGGGACCGGCTCGGAGGTCCAGCTGGCCGTGGCCGCGCGCGAGCAGCTGGCCGCCGACGGGGTCGCCGCCCGGGTGGTGTCGATGCCGTGCCTCGAGTGGTTCGCCGACCAGGACCAGGCCTACCGCGACCAGGTGCTGCCGCCGTCGGTGCGTGCCCGGGTCAGCGTCGAGGCTGCGGTCGCGCAGGGCTGGCGCGACATCGTCGGCGACGCCGGCCGGTCGATCTCGGTCGAGCAGTACGGCGCGTCCGCCGCCTACCAGACGATCTACACCGAGTACGGCATCACCGCGGAGGCCGTCGCGGCCGCCGCGCACGAGAGCGTGGCCGCCGCCCGCGGCTGAGCCGGCCCATCGGCTCACCAAACACCCGATCAACCGGAGGCACCCGATGACCGACACCAGGCTCCAGGCACTCGCCGACCAGGGCGTGGCCGTATGGCTCGACTACATCTCCCGTGAACGACTCAGCAGCGGCGGCTTGGCGACGCTGCGCGACCGTGGCGTCGTCGGCGTCACCTCCAACCCGACCATCTTCGCCGGCGCGCTCAAGAACGCCGACGACTACGCCCACCAGGTGCGCGACCTCAGCGTCCGCGGGGTTTCGTTGGAGGAGGCGGTGCGCACGATCACCGCCTACGACGTGCGCTGGGCGTGCGACGTGATGACGCCGACGTACGAGGCGACCGATGGCCGGGACGGCCGGGTCAGCCTCGAGGTCGACCCGCGCCTCGCGCACGAGACCGAGGCGACCACCGCCGAGGCACGCGCACTGTCGTGGCTGGTGGACCGGCCCAACCTGCTGATCAAGATCCCGGCGATGCAGGCCGGCCTGCCGGCTATCACCGACACGATTGCCCAGGGCATCAGCGTCAACGTGACGCTCATCTTCGGCCTCGACCGGTACGACGCGGTGATGGACGCCTACCTGAGCGGCCTCGAGCAGGCCCAGCAGGGCGGCCACGACCTGTCCAGCATCTACTCGGTCGCCTCGTTCTTCGTCAGCCGGGTCGATTCCGAGGTCGACAAGCGGCTCGGCGAGATCGGCGGCGACGAGGCCGACTCGTTGCGCTCCAAGGCAGCGCTGGCCAACGCCCGGCTCGCCTACGAGCGGTACGAGCGAGTCATCGGCTCGCAGCGTTGGCAGTCGCTCGCCTCGGCCGGTGCCAACGTGCAGCGCCCGCTATGGGCCTCGACGTCGGTCAAGGACGAGTCGCTGCCCGACACCCTGTACGTCGACAACCTCGTCGCCAACAACACCGTCAACACGATGCCCGAGTCGACACTCGACGCCACCACCGACCATGGCGACGCCTCGGCGGACACCGTCACCGGCACCTACGACGAGTCACGCGACGTGCTCGAGCGGTTGGACAAGCTCGGCATCGGGTACGACGACGTGATCGCCGTGCTCGAGCGCGAGGGCGTGGAGAAGTTCGAGAAGTCCTGGGCCGAGCTGCTGGAGACCGTCCGGACGGCGCTGGACAACGGCTCCGCCGGCGGCGCGGAGGTCAGCGGCCGGTGACAGCCTGGAATGCGATCTCGGCCCCCGATGGTGGGCCGGGCGACGCGGCGTACGAGCTCACGTTCGACTACCGCGACGAGCCGGCCTACGCCGCGACGGTCGAGGCGCTGGTCGCCGACCAGGTAGCCTCCGCGATCGCCCGTCGTGACCCGACGCTGTGGGGTCCCGACGCGGTCGAGGAGGCGGGCAAGCGGCTGGCCTGGGTTGACCTGCATGAGCGGTCGCGGCCACTGGTCGAGCCGATCGAGGCGCTGCGCGCCGAGCTGGCCGGCAACGGGGTCGACCACGTCGTGCTCTGCGGCATGGGCGGCTCCTCGCTCGCGCCCGAGGTGATAACCGCGGCCGACGGTGTCGAGCTCACCGTGCTCGACTCGTCCGACCCGACCTCGGTGCGGGCCGCGCTGGCCGACCGGCTGGACGCGACCGTGGTGGTGGTGTCGAGCAAGTCCGGCAGCACGCTCGAGACCGACAGCCAGCGACGTGCTTACGAGCAGGCCTTCCGCGACGCCGACATCGACCCCACCGAGCGCATCGTCATCGTCACCGACCCGGGCTCCCCGCTCGACACCGACAGCCGCGAGGCGGGCTACCGGGTGTTCAACGCCGACGCCGAGGTCGGCGGACGCTATTCCGCGCTGACGGCGTTCGGTCTGGTGCCCAGCGGGCTGGCCGGCGCCGACATCGGCGGGCTGCTCGACCAGGCAGCCGCGATCGCGCCCGCCCTGGCCGCCGACTCCGTGGACAACCCGGGGCTGCGGCTCGGCGGCCTGCTCGGCGTCGCCGCCCAGCAGGGAGTCGACAAGCTGGTGCTGGCCGATGCGGGCTCCGGTGTGCCCGGCTTCGGCGACTGGGCCGAGCAGCTGGTCGCCGAGTCGACGGGCAAGAACGGCACCGGGATCTTGCCGGTCGTCGTCGAAGACGTCGAGGCTCCGAACGCCGAGCCGAGCACGTACGACTCCGTGGTCGTGGCGATCGGACCGGGACAACCGCTGGACACCCACCCGCCGGCCTCCGGCTGGGGTGCCGTCGTGGACACTCCGCTGGGTGCACAGCTGCTGGTCTGGGAGCATGCGACCGTTGTCGCGGGCCGGGTGCTCGGCATCAACCCATTCGACCAGCCCGACGTCGAGAGCGCCAAGTCCGCCGCGCGCGGTCTGCTCGACGACCGCGCCACCGCGCCCGAGCCGGACCTCACCGACGGCTCGGTCGAGGTGCGAGCGACCGACGGGTTGAAGATCGGCGACGTCGACACCCTCGCCGGCGCCGTGGACGCGCTGCTGGCGACGGTCGACACCGGCCGCGGCTACCTGGCGGTGATGGCCTATCTCGACCGCACCGACGAGGCCCGACTGGGCGGCGTGCGCGCCGCCCTGGCCGCCCGCACGGGTCGGCCAACGACCTTCGGCTGGGGGCCACGGTTCCTGCACTCCACCGGGCAGTACCACAAGGGCGGGCCGGCGACCGGCGTGTACCTGCAGGTGACCGGTGACCCGGCCGACGACCTCCCCGTCCCCGGTCGCGACTTCACCTTCGGTGAGTTCATCGCCGCGCAGGCCGCCGGCGACGCCCAGGTGCTGGCCGACCGGGGTCGTCCGGTGCTTCGGCTGCACCTCACCGACCGGGCAGCGGGGCTCGACCAGCTGGTCGAGGCCCTTCGGTGAGCCTGGGCACCAACCCGCTGCGTGACCCGCAGGACCGGCGGATGCCGCGCATCGCCGGGCCCTGCGGGCTGGTGCTGTTCGGTGTCACCGGCGACCTGGCCCGCAAGAAGCTGATGCCCGCGGTCTACGACCTGGCCAACCGCGGGTTGCTGCCGCCCGGGTTCGCCCTGATCGGGTTCGCCCGGCGCGACTGGGCCGACCAGGACTTCGCCAAGATGGTGCACGACGCGGTCAAGGAGCACTCCCGGACCCCCTTCCGGGAGGAGACCTGGCGGCAGCTGTCCGAGGGGTTCCGCTTCGTCCGCGGCCAGTTCGACGACGGAGAGTCGTTCGACCGGCTACGGGAGACGGTCGAGGAGCTGGACGAGGCCCGCGGCACCTCGGGAAACCACGCCTTCTACCTCTCCATCCCCCCCGACGCCTTCCCGGCCGTTGTCGACCAGCTGAAGGAGCACCGGCTGACGCCCGGCAACGGCGCGGCCTGGCGCCGGGTCGTCATCGAAAAACCGTTCGGGCACGACCTCGCCTCGGCCCGCGCGCTCAACAAGGTCGTCTCGGAGGTGTTCCCCCCCGAGTCGGTGTTCCGCATCGACCACTACCTCGGCAAGGAGACCGTGCAGAACATCCTGGCGTTCCGCTTCGCGAACGCCATGTTCGAGCCGGTGTGGAACTCCAACTACGTCGACCACGTGCAGATCACGATGGCCGAGGACATCGGCATCGGTGGCCGGGCCGGCTACTACGACGGGATCGGGGCCGCGCGCGACGTCATCCAGAACCACCTGCTGCAGCTGATGGCGCTGATCGCCATGGAGGACCCCGCTTCGTTCGAAGCCCGCACCCTGCGGCTGGAGAAGGAGAAGGTGCTCTCGACAGTGCGCATTCCCGGCCGTCTCGACCTGCACACGGCTCGCGGCCAGTACTGCGCCGGCTGGCAGGGGGGGCAGCAGGTGATCGGCTACCTCGACGAGGAGGACATCTCCGACGGGTCCACCACCGAGACCTACGCCGCGTTGCGACTGGACATCGAGAACCGCCGCTGGGCCGGGGTTCCGTTCTACCTGCGCACCGGCAAGCGTCTCGGCCGCCGGGTCACCGAGGTCGCCGTCGTGTTCAAGCGGGCACCGCACCTGCCGTTCACCCAGACCTCGACCGAGGAGCTCGGCAGCAACGCCCTGGTGATGCGCATCCAGCCGGACGAGGGCGTCACCTTGCGGTTCGGTGCGAAGGTCCCCGGCACGGCGATGGAGTTGCGCGACGTCAACATGGACTTCGCCTACGGCGGGGCGTTCGTCGAGTCCAGCCCGGAGGCGTACGAGCGGCTCATCCTCGACGTCTTGCTGGGTGACCCGCCGCTGTTCCCGCGGCACGAGGAGGTCGAGCTGTCGTGGAAGATCCTGGATCCGATCGTCTCCTGGTGGGCGTCGGACGGCCAGCCCGAGGCCTACCCGTCCGGCTCGTGGGGGCCACCGTCCGCCGACGAGATGCTCGCGCGCGACGGCCGAACTTGGCGGCGCCCGTGAGCTGCGAGGCAGGTGCCGGCCGGTGATCATCGACCTGACGGATACCAACGCGAGCAAGGTGTCGGCGGCGTTGCTGCAGGCCAGGCGGCGCGCCGGCAGCCCCACGATGGGGATGGTCCTCACCTTCGTGGTGGTCACCGACGAAGCCAGCCACGAGCAGGCCATGACCGACGCCCGCACGGTGTCCACCGAGCACCCGTCGCGGATCCTCGGTGTCATCCGCGGCGCCCGGCGGGGGCGGCCGCGGCTGGACGCCGAGGTCTCCATCGGCCAGGGCGCCTCCGGCGAGACCGTGCTGCTGCGGTTGTCTGGCGAGCTGGTCGACCACGCGGTGTCGGTCGTCACCCCGCTGCTGCTGCCGGACTCACCGGTGGTGGTGTGGTGGCCGACCAACGCGCCGCAGGACCCGGCGGCCGACCCGCTCGGGCGGCTGGCGATGCGTCGCATCACCGACGCCGCGGCCGCCACCCGGTCGCGTACCGAGGTCCTCAAGCGGCGGTCCCGTCACCACCGCCCCGGCGACACCGACCTGGCCTGGACCCGGCTCACCCCCTGGCGCGCGCTGCTGGCCGCCGGGCTGGACCAGCACCCCGTACGCATCACCGGCGCGACCGTGGAGGCCAGCCGGGGCAACCCCAGCGCGGACCTGATGGCGGCCTGGCTGCGCTGCCGGCTGCGGGTCGACGTCGAGCTGCGCAGCAGCGAAGGACCGGGCATCACCAGGGTGGCGCTGCACTCACGCCACGGGGACATCGCGCTGCATCGCCCCGACGGTCGGCTGGCCGAGTTCACCATCCCCGGCGAGGCCGACCGGCCGGTGGCCCTGCAACGTCGCGAGGTTGCCGAGCTGCTGGCCGAAGAGCTGCGCCGACTCGACAACGACGACATCTACCAGGACGCCATCCAGGTGTTGGCGATGTCCGGGCGTGGCAGCAAGCGTGCCGCCAAGGGGTCGCCCAGCGAGAGCGCGGCACCGCCCAGCGTGCGGGTGGCCAAGCAGACGACCACCAGGCGCAGCTCGAAGCCCGCCACCGGCAAGGACAGCCCCCGAAAGGCAGCACCGTGAGCAGCACACCCACCGTCGAAGTGCACCGGACCGCCGAGGAGCTGGCCGAGGCCGTCGCAGCCCGGCTCGTGACCCGGCTGGTGGACGTGCAGAGCGCCGGACGGGAGGCCCACGTCGTCCTGACCGGCGGCACGATCGCACGAACGGTCCACCGCACGCTGCGTGACTCCCCGGCGGTATCGGCGGTGGACTGGCGGCGGGTGCACGTCTGGTGGGGTGACGAGCGGTTCGTGCCCGCGGACGACCCCGAGCGCAACGAGGCGCAGGCCCGCGAGGACCTGCTGGACGCGCTACCCCTCCAGCCCGACCACGTGCACCCGGTTGCGGCCAGCGACGGCGCCCACGGCGACGATGTCGACGCGGCGGCTGCCGGCTACGCCACCGAGCTGGCGCGCCGCGCCCTGCCGGAGGACCACGGCGACGTGCCGACCTTCGACGTGCTGATGCTCGGCATCGGCCCCGACGGGCACGTCGCCTCGCTCTTTCCCGAGCACCCGGCGTTGCACGAGACGCGCAGCGTGGTCGCGGTGCGGCACTCGCCGAAGCCACCGCCCACCCGGGTGACGATGACCTTTCCGACGCTGGCGCGGGCCCACGAGGTCTGGTTCCTCGCGTCGGGTGACAGCAAGGCCGGCGCGGTGCGCAACGCGCTGAGCGGGGCCGGTCAGCTGCAGGTGCCGGCGGCCGGCCCGCGCGGCACCGAGCGCAGCGTGTGGCTGCTCGACCACGACGCCGCGGCCGCCCTGCCGGCGCAGCTGCGGCATCCCGGGTCGCGGTGAGAGGTCAGTAGATGACCTCGCCCCGCTTGCGCCGGTTACGCAGCGCGGTGAGGGCGTCGTGCAGGATCTCGCGCGCCTCCTCGTCGGAGCGGCGCTCCTTCACGTAGGCCAGATGGGTCTTGTACGGCTCGATCCGCGGGGGCGGCGGCGGGTTGTCGGAGTCCAGGCTGGCCGGCAGCCCGCAGCGGGGGCAATCCCACTGGCCCGGCACGCTCGCGTCCAGCGCAAAGCTCGGGGTGGTGTGGTGGCCGTGCGCGCAGTAGTAGGACACGGTCTGTCGCGGTGCCGACTCCCCTCGCTCGGCCTCGCCCATCGGACCGGCGCCGACCCGACTGCCGCGGATCGCAGAGCCTCCTGCCACGTCACTGTCTCCTCGTTGTCGTCGTGCACGAGCCTTACCGGATCCCCCGTTGTGCCTATGGTGCGCTCAGGCACCGGCCTTGAGCAAGATTCCCAGCGCAAAGACGCAGAGACCCCAGACGACCCCGATGCCCACCGTGATGCGGTCGAGGTTGCGCTCGGCCACCGACGAACCACCCAGGCTGGACGACAAGCCGCCTCCGAACATGTCGGACATTCCGCCGCCGCGACCCTTGGGCAGCAGCACGAGCAGGATCAGCAGCATGCTCGCGATCAACAGCACGATCGACAGTGCCACGATCATCGGGGTGCCACCTCACTCGTACGGAATCGCCGGATGGTCAGCAGCCGGCGGACCGGCTCACAGCACGGGCAGGTCGTAGAAGCGGCAGATGCCGGCGAACTCGTCCGCCTGCAGGCTGGCCCCGCCCACCAGCGCACCGTCCACGTCCGGCTCGAGCATCAGGCCAGCGACGTTCGCCGCCTTGACCGAACCGCCGTACAGCATACGCACCGACGCCGCCGCGTCGTCCCCCCACGTCTTGTCCAGCCGCTGCCGGACGGCCGCGCAGACCTCCTGGGCGTCTGCAGGGGTCGCCACCTCGCCGGTGCCGATCGCCCACACCGGCTCGTAGGCGATGACCAGGCCGGCGATCTGCTCGGCGTCGAGGCCCGCCAGCGACCCGTCGACCTGGTCCAGCACGTGCTCGACGTGAGTCCCAGCCTGGCGAACCTCCGGTCCCTCGCCGACGCACACGATCGGTGCCACGCCGGCGGCCAGCGCCCGGTGCGCCTTGGCGTTGACCAGCGCGTCGTCCTCGCCGTGCTGCTCGCGGCGCTCGGAGTGCCCGACGACCACGTAGCGGCACCCCAGGGCGGACAGCATCGCCGCCGTGACCTCACCGGTGTGCGCCCCGCGCTCGTGCGCGGACACGTCCTGCGCGCCGTACCCGATCGGCAGCTGGTCGCCGTCGACGAGGGTCTGGACGCTGCGCAGGTCGGTGAACGGTGGGATGACGACCACCTCGGAGCGCGCCGGGTCGTGCGACTTGTCCTGCAGCGTCCAGGCGAGCCGCTGCACGAGCACCACCGCCTCGAGGTGGGTGAGGTTGGCCTTCCAGTTTCCGGCGAGCAGCGGCAGCCGGGTGGCGGTCGAAGCACTCATGGAGACTCAGCCCTCCAGGATCGCGAGGCCGGGCAGCGTCTTGCCCTCGAGCAGCTCGAGACTGGCCCCGCCGCCGGTGGAGATGTGGTCGAAGGCGGCGTCGTCGAAGCCGAGGCGGCGTACCGCCGCGGCGGAGTCGCCCCCGCCGACGACGCTCTGGCCGCCGCACTCGGCCATGGCCTGGGCGATGGCGCGGGTGCCGTGGGCGAACTGGTCGATCTCGAACACCCCCATCGGGCCGTTCCAGAACACCGTGGCTGCCGCGCGCACCTCGGCGCCGAAGGTGGTTGCGGAGTCGGGGCCGATGTCGAGTCCGAGCGCCGTCGCCGGGATCTGGTCGGCGGGGACGATGCTGGCTCGGGCGGCCGGGCTGACCTCGTCGGCGATGACGATGTCGGTCGGCAGGACGATCTTGACACCCTCGGAGCGGGCCCGGTCGAGGTGACCGCGGACCGCGTCGAGCTGGTCTTCCTCGAGCAGGCTGCGCCCGACGGGGTGGCCCTGGGCGGCCAGGAAGGTGAACACCATGCCGCCACCGACCAGCAGCACGTCGGCTCGACCGAGCAGGCTGTCGATGACGCCCAGCTTGTCCGACACCTTGGAGCCGCCCAGGGCCACCACGTACGGCCGTTTCGGCCCCCCGACCAGCTGGCCGAGCACATCCACCTCGGCCCAGACCAGCTCGCCGGCGGCGTTCGGTAGCCGGGTGGCGACGTCGTAGACGCTGGCCTGCTTGCGGTGGACCACCCCGAAGCCGTCCGACACGAAGACGTCGGCCAGCGCGGCGAGGCGGTCGGCCAGCTCACCACGCTCGGCGTCGTCCGAGCTGGTCTCGCCGGGTTCGAAGCGCACGTTCTCGAGCAGCGCGACGCCACCGGGTGCCAGCCCGTCGACCGTGCCGCGGGCGCTCTCCCCGGCGACGTCGCCGGCGACCGGCACGTCGACGCCGAGCAGCTGGGCGAGCCGCCGACCGACCGGCGCCAGCGAGTAGCGCTCGTCCGGGGCCCCCTTAGGGCGACCCAGGTGTGCAGCCACGACCACCCGCGCGCCCGCAACACGCAGTCGCCGGATCGTGGGCAGGCTGGCCCGGACCCGACCGTCGTCGGTGATGGTCGAGCCAGCCAACGGGACGTTCAGGTCGCTGCGCAGCAGCACGGTGCGGCCGTGCAGGTCCCCCAGGTCGTCGAGCGTGCGCATCATCCCTGCGCGGCGACGTAGGTCACCAGGTCGACCAGACGGTGGGAGTAGCCCCACTCGTTGTCGTACCAGCCGACGACCTTGACCTGGTTGCCCGTGGCCTTGGTCAGCCCGGCGTCGAAGATGCACGACGCCGGGTCGGTGACGATGTCAGACGACACGATGGGGTCCTCGGTGTAGCGCAGGAAGCCCTTCATGGTGCCATCTGCCGCGGCCTTGACCACTGCGTTGACCTCGTCCGCGGAGGCCTCTCGCGCCAGGTTGACCGTGAGGTCGGTGGCCGAGCCGGTGGGGATGGGCACCCGCACGGCGTAGCCGTCGAGCTTGCCCTTGAGCTCGGGCAGCACCAGACCGATGGCCTTGGCCGCCCCGGTGCTCGTCGGCACCAGGTTGACCGCGGCGGCGCGGGCGCGGCGCAGGTCCTTGTGGGGTCCGTCCTGCAGGTTCTGGTCCTGGGTGTAGGCGTGGATGGTCGTCATCAGCCCGCGCTCGATGGTGAACTCGTCGTGGATGGCCTTGGCCATCGGCGCCAGGCAGTTGGTGGTGCACGATGCGTTGCTGATCACCGAGTGCGCGGCCGCGTCGTAGTCTTCGTGGTTGACGCCCATCACGACCGTGAGGTCTTCGTTCTTGGCCGGGGCCGAGATGACGACCTTGTTGGCGCCGCCCGCGATGTGTGCCCGTGCCTTGGTGGCATCGGTGAACAGGCCGGTCGACTCCACCACCACGTCCACGCCCAGGTCGCCCCACGGCAGCGCGGCCGGGTCGCGCTCGGCGAAGATGCGAACGGACCGGCCGTCGACGGTGACACCGTCGTCGTCGGCCACGACGTCGCCGGGGAGCCGGCCGAGGATCGAGTCGTACTTGAGCAGATGGGCGGTCGTCGCGTTGTCGGTGAGGTCGTTGGCGGCAACCACCTCGATGTCGGCGCCGACCGACTCGACGGCGCGGAAGAAGTTGCGTCCGATCCGGCCGAAGCCGTTGATGCCTACGCGAACGGTCACGGTGGTCTCTCCTCGCAGCGGGTCGATAGTCGCGGATGCCCGGCGACGCCGGAAGTGGTCGGGCCCGGTGCCCGAGCCTAACGGCTACCGGCGGGCACACCGACCCTGCGGGTGCCGTCTCGGATCACGGACCGGAGTCGAGCATCTCCGGGGTCAGCAACGCGTCGGTGCCGGGCACACCGATCTCGTCGGCCCGCTTGTCGGCCATCGCCAGCAGCCGCCTGATCCGGCCGGCGACGGCGTCCTTGGTCAGCGGCGGGTCGTGCAGCTGGCCGAGCTCCTCGAGGCTGGCCTGCTTGTGCTCCAGGCGCAGACTGCCGGCCTGGCGCAGGTGGTCGGGAATGTCGCCGTCGAGGATCTCCAGCGCCCGCTCCACCCGGGCACCGGCGGCGACCGCGGCACGGGCCGAGCGGCGCAGGTTGGCGTCGTCGAAGTTTGCGAGCCGGTTGGCGGTGGCCCGCACCTCGCGGCGCATCCGCCGTTCCTCCCAGGCCAGCAGGCTCTCGTGTGCTCCCAGGCGGGTCAGCAGCGCACCGATCGCGTCCCCGTCGCGGATCACCACCCGGTCGACCCCCCGGACCTCACGGGCCTTGGCCGAGATGCCGAGCCGGCGGGCCGCGCCGACCAGCGCCAGTGCCGCCTCGGGGCCGGGGCAGGTGACCTCCAGCGCACTCGACCGGCCCGGCTCGGTGAGGGAACCGTGCGCGAGGAAGGCCCCGCGCCAGGCCGCGACGGCGTCGCAGGTGGCGCCGGAGACCACCTGCGGGGGCAAGCCGCGCACCGGGCGCCCCCGCTGGTCCAGCAGACCCGTCTGCCGCGCGAGCACCTCCCCGTCCTTGATGACCCGCACCACGTACCGGGTGCCGCGCCGCAGACCTCCGCTGGACACGACGACGACCTCGCAGTGGTGGCCGTACACCTCGCCGAGGTCGCGGCGCAGCCGTCGGGCCGCGGCGCCCGTGTCGAGCTCGGCCTCCACCACGATGCGCCCCGCGACGATGTGCAGGCCGCCGGCGAAACGCAGCGTCGACGACACCTCCGCCTTGCGACAGCACGACTTGGTCACCGAGGTGCTCGCCAGCTCTGCCTTCACCTGGGCCGTCATCGCCATGGACGGAATCCTGCCACGTCTGGCAAGCACCGCACGGAGCCTGCTGCGGTTTCTGGCCGTCAGGCGAGGCAGACCTCGCGGTAGGCGGCGGCCAGCCGCAGCACGTCGTGCCGGGGAGACCCACCGCGCTCGGCGACGTCGGCAAGCACCAGGTCGGCCCCGATGCGCGCCGAGGCCGCTCGCAGCGCGCGGTCGTCGGTGATGCGTCGGGCGTCGGCGAGGACGGCGTCGATACGCAGGTCGGGCGCGTGCGCCGCCAGCATCTCGATGTGCGCCTCCGGGGAGAACCCCGCGGTCTCGCCCGCCTGGGGGACCAGGTTGAGCGTGAGGACCCGGCGCGCTCGGGTGGAGTGCAGCGCCTCGGACAGGCCCGGCACCAGCAGGTGCGGGAGGACGCTCGTGAACCACGATCCCGGGCCAAGCACCACGCAGTCGGCGTCCCGCACCGCGCGGAGCGCCTCGGCGCAGGCCGGTGGGTCGGGCGGGTCCAGCGCGACGGACTCGACCCGGCCGACCGTCGAGGCGACCTCGACCTGGCCACGCACCTGGACCACCCGATCCGGCTGTTCCGGATTCCCGCCACGAACCTGCGCCACCACGTCGAGCGGGACCGCGCTCATCGGCAGCACCCGACCGCGGGCTCCCAGCAGCCGCGCCACCCAGTCGAGCCCGGCGACGTGCGGGTCGGAGCCGACGGGACGCTCACTGAGCAGCTGCCACAGGGTCACGATGAGCAGGTTGCCGAGAGCGTGGTCGTGCAGGTCGCCGTCGCTCTCGAAGCGATGCTGCAGCGCACTGGCCCAGGTGCGTCCCCAGGCGTCGTCGCCGCACAACGCGGCCAGCGCCATCCGCAGGTCACCGGGCGGCAGCACGCCCAGCTCGCGCCGCAGCCGGCCCGACGACCCGCCGTTGTCGGCGACGGTGACGACCGCGGTGAGTCTCGCCGACACGTGCCGCAGCGCCGACAGGGACGCCGCCAGACCGTGCCCGCCCCCCAACGCCACCACCGCCGGCGTGCCGGCGCCGGCAAGCTCGGCCGCGGACGGCAAGGGCGCGCTCATTCGCGCCCCAGGTCGCGGTGCACGACGAGCACGGAGATCTGGTGTCCCCGCAGCCGCCCGGCCAGCGCCTCGGCCATGGCGACGCTGCGGTGCCGTCCACCCGTGCACCCGATGGCCAGGGTGAGGAACCGCTTGCCCTCACGGACGAAGCCGCCCGTCAGCGACCCCAGCAACTGCTCGTAGCCGTCGAGGAAGGCCGCCGCGTCGGGCTGGCCCAACACCGAGTCGCGGACGGCATCGTCCCGCCCGGACAGCGGGCGCAGCTGTGGGTCCCAGAACGGGTTGGGCAAGAAGCGCATGTCCGCGACCATGTCAGCGTCGACTGGGATGCCGTACTTGTAGCCGAACGACACCATCGTTGCCCGCAGCCGGTCGGGCTCGGCACCGGCGAACGCCGAGGAGACCTTGGTGCTGAGCTGGTGCACGTTCAGGTCGGAGGTGTCGATCACCAGGTCGGCGAGCCCCCGCAGCTCTCGCATCATCTCGCGCTCGGCATTGACCCCGTCCAGCAGCCGGCCGTCGCCCTGCAGCGGGTGCGGTCGGCGAGCAGCCTCCTGTCGACGGACCAGGACGTCGTCCTTGGCCTCGAGGAAGAGCACCCCCGGGCGGACGCCGCGCCGGGCCAGATCGGTCAACACCCCCTGCAGTGCGGCGAAGAACCAGCGGGAGCGGGCGTCCACGACGACGGCGATGCGCGCCTGGTCCCGGCCGGCGCGACGCACCAGCGACTGCACCTCGCCGATCAGCTGCGGAGGGAGGTTGTCGACCACGAACCAGCCGAGGTCCTCGAGCACACCGGCTGCGGTGCTGCGGCCGGCGCCGCTCATGCCGGTGACGAGCAGCAGCGTGTCCACCGGCCCGTCGGCATCGCCGGGCTGGGCCGGAACCTCGGTCGGGTCGGTCACGTGATCTCCCCTGCTGGCTGGTCCTCGAGGATCTCACCGGTGGCGGTGTTCACGCGCGGCGGCGCACCACCGGGCGCCCCCCGCCCAGGGGACGGCTGCAGGGCACTGACGACCGCCTCGGCGGTGCGCCGACCGACGCCCGGGACCTCGACGATCTCATCGACACTGGCCGCCCGGAGCCGTTTCAGCGAGCCGAACCGCGACAGCAGCGCCTTGCGCCGCACCTCACCGAGGCCCGGAACGTCGTCGAGCGCGCTCTCGACCATCGAGCGCGACCGTCGCGAGCGATGGTGAGTGATGGCGAAGCGGTGCGCCTCGTCGCGGACGCGCTGCAGCAGGTAGAGCGCCTCGCTGGTGCGCGGCAGCACCAGCGGGTCCTCGTCGTCCGGCAGCCAGACCTCCTCCAGCCGCTTGGCCAGCCCGCAGACCGCGATGTCGTCGATGCCGAGCTCGGTGAGCGCCCGGGCGGCCGCCGCCACCTGCGGTGGGCCGCCGTCCACCACGACCAGACCGGGGGCGTAGGCGAACCTGCGGGGGCGCCCGGTCTCGGGGTCCACCAGCAGCGGGCCGTCCTCGCCGGGCGTGCCCGACGCGTCGGCTGGGGCGTCCACCTGGTCGTCGAGCAGCCGACGGAAGCGGCGGGTGATGGTCTCGTGCATACTCGCCACGTCGTTCTGCCCCTCCACCCCCTTGATGACGAATCGTCGGTACTCGCTCTTGCGGGGCAGCCCGTCCTCGAACACGACCATCGATGCGACGACCTCGGTGCCCTGCAGGTTGGACACGTCGTAGCACTCGATCCGCAGCGGCGCCTCGTCGAGCGAGAGTGCCCGCTGCAACTCTTCGAGCGCCCGGTTGCGGGTGGTGAGGTCGCTGGCCCGCTTGGTCTTGTGCACCGCGAGGCTCTGGGCGGCATTGCGCTCGACCGTCTCCAGCAGCGCATGCTTGTCACCGCGCTGTGGCACCCGCACGGCCACCCGGCCGCCGCGCCGCTCGCACAGCCACTGCTCGAGTGCGGCCACGTCGTCGGGAAGCGCGGGCACCAGCACCTCGCGCGGGATCGCGTCGCCGCGCTCGCCGTCGTAGAGCTGGACCAGCGCGCGCTCGACGAGGTCGCCGGTGCCGGCGTCGTCGACCTTGTCGGCGACCCAGCCGCGCTGGCCGCGGACCCGCCCGTCGCGCACGCTGAAGATCTGCACCGCGGCCTCGAGCGGGTCCTCGGTCAGCGCCACCACGTCTGCATCGGTACCGTCACCGAGGACGACCGCGTTCTTCTCCATCGCTCGACGCAGGGCACCCACGTCGTCTCGCAGCCGGGCGGCACGCTCGAAGTCGAGCTCCGCGGCGGCGGCGCGCATCTGCCGCTCGGTTCGCTTGACGTACTCGTCGGTGCGCCCGGACACGAAGCCCACGAAGTCGTCGACGATCGCCCGATGCTCCTCGGCGCTGACCCGGCCGACGCACGGCGCGGCGCACTTGCCGATGTAGCCCAACAGGCAGGGCCGGCCGATCTGGGCCGACCGCTTGAACACCCCCGCCGAGCACGACCGCATCGGGAAGACCCGCAGGATCAGGTCGACGGTCTCGCGGATCGCCCAAGCATGGCTGTAGGGCCCGAAGTAGCGCACCCCCCGACGCTTGGGGCCGCGGCCGACCATCACGCGGGGGAACTCCTCCTGCACGGTGACGGCCAGCCAGGGGTAGGACTTGTCGTCGCGGTACTTGACGTTGAAGCGCGGGTCGAACTGCTTGATCCAGCTGTACTCGAGCTGCAGCGCCTCGACCTCGGTGCCGACGACCGTCCAGTCGACCCTCGCCGCGGTCGTGACCATCGTCTGGGTGCGCGGGTGCAGGTGGACGACGTCGTGGAAGTACGACCCGAGCCGGGCTCGCAGCGACTTGGCCTTGCCGACGTAGACGACCCGCCCTGCCGCGTCGAGGAAGCGGTACACACCGGGCTGGTCCGGCACCGCGCCCGGCGCCGGCCGGTAGGTCGCGGGGTCGGCCACGTGGTCAGCCTAGGCGCGGGCGCCGACCGTGCCGGTCAGGCCACGGTGACGTCGCCGCCCTTGACGGCGATCGGCTCCGCCGCGAGCGCGGCCGGTGCCGGCCCGGAGACGACCGAGCCATCTTCGATGGAGTAGCGGCTGCCGTGGCAGCTGCAGACGATCTCGCCGTCTTCGATGCTGGTGACCGGGCACTGCTGATGGGTGCAGACGGCGGTGAAGCCCTTGTAGTCCCCCTTGGTCGGCTGGGTCACCACGATCAGCGCGTCGGCGTAGATGACCCCTCCGCCGACCTCCACGTCGGCGGCCGGACCGAGCACGGTGCCCTTCCCGCCGCCACCACCGTCGCCGCCCTGGCCACCGCCGCCCTGGCCGCCGTCACCGTTGGTGCCACCCTCGCCGCCGCTGGCGCTCGAGCCGTCGGACGCGCTCGGCGCGGTGCTCTCGTCGCCGCCGCAGCCGGCCAGCACGCCGGCGGCCGCAATGCCACCCCCCACGGCCAGCCGGCGCAGCACGGTACGGCGACAGACCAGCGGGCTGCAATCGGTCATGGGTCCTCCTCGGTCGGGACCATCAATGATGCCGCGTGCGTCCACTTATCCGGCCTTGCGACCGGTCGCCCGCCGGTTGCTGGCTCTGGAGCGGGCGCCACCGGCCTTGCCGAGCAGCGGGCGCAGGAACCCGCCGGTGTGGCTGGCCGGGTCAGCGGCCACCTCCTCAGGGCTGCCCTCGGCAACCACCAGACCGCCGCGGGAGCCGCCCTCCGGTCCCATGTCCACCACCCAGTCCGCGGTCTTGATCACGTCGAGGTTGTGCTCGATGACGATGACCGTGTTGCCCTTGTCGACCAGGCTCTGCAGCACGCCGAGCAGCTTGCGGATGTCCTCGAAGTGCAGCCCGGTCGTCGGCTCGTCGAGCACGTAGACCGTGCTGCCGGTGGAGCGCTTCTGCAGCTCGGCTGCCAGCTTGACCCGCTGCGCCTCACCGCCGGACAGCGTCGGCGCCGGCTGACCCAGCCGGACATAACCCAACCCCACGTCGACGAGCGTGCGCAGGTGCCGGCTGATCGCGGGGATCGCCGCGAAGAACTCCACGGCCTGCTCGATCGGCATGTCGAGCACCTCGGAGATCGACTTGCCCTTGAAGTGCACCTCGAGGGTCTCCCGGTTGTAGCGCGCGCCGTGGCACACCTCGCAGGGGACGTAGACGTCGGGCAGGAAGTTCATCTCGATCTTGATCGTGCCGTCGCCGGAGCAGGCCTCGCAGCGGCCACCCTTGACGTTGAAGGAGAACCGGCCCGGCTGGTAACCGCGGACCTTGGCCTCGCTGGTCTGGGCGAACAGCTTGCGGACGTGGTCGAAGACCCCGGTGTAGGTGGCCGGATTGGACCTCGGAGTGCGGCCGATCGGCGACTGGTCGACGTGGATGACCTTGTCGACGTGCTCTCCACCGGTGATCGTGCGATGCCGGCCGGGGATCTCCCGGGAGCGGTAGATGCGCCTGGCCAGCGCGGTGTAGAGGATGTCGTTGACCAGGGTGGACTTGCCCGAGCCCGAGACGCCGGTGACCGCCGTGAGGACGCCCAGCGGGAAAGCCACGTCGATGTCACGCAGGTTGTGCTCCCGGGCGCCATGCACCACCACCTCACGTCCGGGCGTCGGAAGTCGTCGCACCTCGGGCAGCGGGATGTGGACGCGGCCGGCCAGGTACGCACCGGTGAGCGAGCCCGGGTGGTCCAACAGGTCGTCGACGGTCCCGGACACGACCACCTGGCCGCCGTGCTCACCCGCGCCCGGCCCGATGTCGACCACCCAGTCGGCGGTGCGGATGGTGTCCTCGTCGTGCTCCACCACGATCAGGGTGTTGCCGAGATCGCGCAGCCGCACCAGGGTGTCGATCAGCCGGTGGTTGTCCTTTTGGTGCAGCCCGATCGACGGCTCGTCGAGGACGTACAGCACGCCGACCAGGCCGGCACCGATCTGGGTCGCGAGCCGTATCCGCTGCGCCTCGCCCCCCGACAGCGACCCCGACGGGCGGTCGAGGGTCAGGTAGTCGAGACCGACGTCGAGCAGGAAGCGCATCCGCTCGTGGATCTCCTTGAGCACCCGGCCGCCGATCTGCCGCTCGCGGTCGGTCATCTGCAGGTCGGCGAGGAAGCCGGCCGCCTCGTCGATGGGCAGCGCACAGACGTCGGCGATGTTGCGCTCGACCCCGCCGGCTCCGGCCAGCCGGACCGCGACCGAGACCGGCTTGAGCCGGGCACCGGCGCACTCCGGGCACGGCACCTCGCGCATGAAGCCCTCGAAGCGCTCGCGGCTGATGTCGGACTCGGCCTCACCGTGTCGCCGCTCGATGTAGGGGATGACGCCCTCGAAGGTCGTCCAGTAAGAGCGCTCGCGGCCGTAACGGTTGCGGTAGCGGACATGCACCTGCCGCTCGTGCCCGTGCATCAGTGCGCGCTGCGCGTTGGCCGGCAGGTCGGCGAAGGGGGCGTCGACGGAGAAGCCCATGTCGTCTCCCAGCGCTCCGAGCAGCCGGCCGAAGTAGTCCGACACGTGCGCTGACGCCCACGGTGTCACCGCACCGTCGGCGACCGAGCGCGACGGATCGGGCACCACCAGCTCGGGGTCGACCTCCATCCGGGTGCCGAGACCGTGGCAGGCGGTGCAGGCGCCGAACGGTGAGTTGAACGAGAACGAGCGGGGCTCGAGCTCCTCGAACGACAGGTCGTCGTACATGCAGGCCAGGTGCTCGGAGAACATCCGCTCGCGGCCGGGGTCGTCGGCAGCCAGGTCGACGAAGTCGAGCAGCACCAGCCCGTCGCCCAGCCGCAGCGCGGTCTCGACGGAGTCGGTGAGCCGGCGCTTGGCGCTCTGCTTGACCGCCAGCCGGTCGACAACCACCTCGATGGTGTGCTTGAGCTGCTTGCCGAGCGTGGGCGGCTCGGCCAGCGGGTGCACCTCCCCGTCGACCCGGGCACGGCTGTAGCCCTGGGTCTGCAGAGTGCGGAACAGGTCGCCGTACTCCCCCTTGCGGCCCCGGATGACCGGGGCCAGCACCTGGAAGCGGGTGCCCTCGTCAAGCTCGAGGACACGGTCGACGATCTGCTGCGGCGTCTGCCGGGCGATCGGCCGGTCGCACACCGGGCAGTGCGGGCGCCCGGCACGGGCATACAGCAGCCGGAGGTAGTCGTAGACCTCGGTGATCGTGCCCACCGTCGACCGCGGGTTGCGCGACGTCGACTTCTGGTCGATCGACACCGCCGGTGACAGTCCCTCGATGAAGTCGACGTCGGGCTTGTCCATCTGGCCGAGGAACTGGCGCGCGTAGGCCGACAGCGACTCGACGTAACGGCGCTGCCCCTCGGCGAAGATGGTGTCGAAGGCGAGGCTGGACTTGCCCGATCCCGACAGGCCCGTGAACACGATCAGCGAGTCACGCGGCAACTCGATGGAGACGTCCTTGAGGTTGTGCTCGCGGGCACCACGGACGACGAGGTGGTCGGCCACGACTGCGACGCTCCTGGGATCGGCGGACGGCTCGGCGGCCCCGGTCGACCAGGCTGCGCCTGACCGCTCGCGAGACTTCCCGCGAGGCTAACCGGGACCACCGACAGTCTGTTCCGTCCAGCCGGCCGCGGCCACCGCAGGACGGCGGGTTGAGTCCGGCGTGGCAGCCGCCGCCAGCTGTCAGCCGGCCGCCTCGGCAGCGCTGGCGTACTCGATGGCGCGGACGCTGCCCTTGCGGTGCCGGCCGGCGTTCTTGTGGTGGCCATCCTTGTGTTTCCAGGCGCCACGGCGCCACTTCTGCTTGCGCTCGGCGGCACCGAGGCCGAGCTTGCTCGAGCAGGCCGGCCAGGCGCCCCAGCCCTGGTTGCGCAGCACCCGTTGTGCGGTCGCGATCTGCATCACGGGGCGAGCCTTGTCGGCGCGGCGGGCGAAGTGCCGGCCGCTATAGGCCTTCCAGGTGCCGGCGGAGAACTGCAGCCCGCCGTAGTAGCCGTTTCCGGTGTTGATGTGCCAGTTGCCGCCGGACTCGCAGTTCGCGAGCCGCTTCCAGGTGCGCTTGGACGCGGCGTCGGCGGAGGTGCTGGCGGGGCCCGCCAGCACCGTGGCGGCAACCGCGAGCGCGGTGACCAGCAGCAGGAGGACGCGTAGAGACGATCGGGCGTAGGGCATCGCAAAGACCACTCCGCCGCCTGCGGGGTGAGCTGTCGGGTTCGGGCGGAGGGTGCCCGGCCAGGCCTCGGTCACGAGCCGAGGACCCGGCTTCACCCCGAGACGCCGCGGTGGGCCACCGCTGTGCGGCCGGCCTGCCTCGACGCCGAGGAAAGTGGGTCCCCCACTCCCGCCCAGGTCTACCTCTCGATAGGAATGCTCCACGGGTGGGCGGGACTCGGCGGGCCCGGGAGCGAAGACGAAGCGCCCAACGTACAGGCGTCCGGCCGAGCAGTCACGTCCAACGACCGAACGCTCCGGCGCCGTCACTCAGCGTGGTCACACGAGCCACAGATGCCATCGGATGGCAGGACGCACGCGGCAGCCTCTACGGTCAGACCGTCGCCCGCAATGCATGGGAGGAGATGTCGTGGCTGAGAGCGACCCGCAGGTGATCTTCCGTCTCGTCGACGACGAGAGCGCTCGACTGATCCGCTCGGCGGTCACGCTGTCCGACGGTGACGCGCGGGCGCCCAGCCGGCTGCCCGGCTGGACACGGGGACACCTGCTCACGCACGTGGCGCGCAACGCCGACGCCCTCGTCAACCTGCTCACCGGGGTGCGCATCGGGACCCCGACGCCGATGTACGCGACGCCGCAGTCACGAGACGCCGACATCGAGTCCGGCGCCGGCCGGCCGGCCGACGAGCTCACCGCCGACCTGCGGGCATCGGCCGCCCGGCTGCAGGAGGCGGCCGAGGCGCTCGGGTCCGGCGACGACTGGCGGGCGGTGGTCGAGTGGCGCAAGGGGCGACGTCGACCGATCGCGGACGTTCCCCGCGCGCGGCTGGCCGAGGTGGTCCTGCACCATGTCGACCTGGACGTGGGCTTCACGGTCCACGACCTGCCCGGCGCCGTCGCCGAGCAGGTCGTCGCCGAGTCGCTGGGCAGGCTGGGTGCGCTGCCCGACCCGCCTGCCGTGCGGGTACGTCCGACAGATGGACAGGCAACCGCGATACCGGCGGATGCGTCCGACCATGTGACGGTCACCGGCTCGGCGGCGGCGCTGGCGGGCTGGCTAGCGGGGCGCACGAACGGCGCGGGCCTGGCTGCCGACGGACCGCTGCCGGAGCTGCCGGCGTGGGGCTGACCGCTGCGGTCGACTGGCTGAGGGAGAGGCAACAGATGGCGTACACCGGAGCAGTGACCGTCGACGGACGGGCAGATGTCCGCGAGCTTGCGTACCTGCGGGTGACCAAGGTGGCCGTGGGGCCGATGGACAACAACGCCTACCTGCTGCGGTGCCGGGCGACCGGCGAGCAGCTGCTCATCGATGCCGCCGAGGATCCGGAGCGGCTGCTCGAGCTGATCGGGGACGCCGGGCTCGCAACCGTGGTGACCACACATCGCCACGCCGACCACTGGCAGGCGCTGCCGCTGGTGGTCCAGGAGACCGGCGCAACCTGCCTGGCCGGCCGGGAGGACGCCGACCACCTCCCGGTCGACGTCGACCGGGAGGTGGACGACGGTGACGAGGTGCGGGTGGGCAGCTGTGCGCTGCGCGTCGTGCACCTGGTCGGGCACACTCCCGGTTCGGTGGCGCTGGTCTACGACGATCCCGATGGGCACCCCCATGCGTTCACCGGCGACAGCCTGTTCCCCGGCGGTGTGGGCAAGACGGCGACTCCGAGCGCATTTCGTTCGCTCGTCGACGACGTCGAGACCAAGCTGTTCGACAAGCTGCCGGACGCAACCTGGGTCTACCCGGGCCACGGAGAGGACACGACCCTCGGGGCCGAGCGCCCGCACCTCGAGGAGTGGCGCACCCGCGGCTGGTGAGCCCACCCGAGCCCGGCGCCGACGGGTTTGGCCAGCCGGGCTCTCGGCGTGTATGGTGCCCGCTGGCCGCGGGGGATAACGAAGTGATCACGGTCCCCCAGCTGGCAAGGAATCTTCACGCATGCCTTTAGCACGCACTGGGTCGCGCCCTGCGCCGCAGAACCGACCGCCACCACCAGGGCAGCACCGCGCCGAGCGAACACGCAGAGTTTCAACGTCGGTGCTGCGGTGGCTGTCCCCCGCGACGGCGGTGACGACGGCGCTATTGCTGGTTGCCGGCGGGGTGGCGATCGGCTCGCCGGATGGTCGGGGCGGTGCAGCCGACGCCCTGGACAGCATCGGCGTCTCCGCACAGTGGCAGCCGGCCTCCGAGCCGGAGGCGACGACCAACCCCCAGTATGCTCGGGCCGCGAGCGGGCGTGCGCTGCTCCTGCGCCGCGACCGCGTCGCGCAGGAGCGCCGTGACCATGCGGCTCGGGTCAGCCGCGCCGGCGGCCGTACGGGCGGGGACCGAGAAGGGGACGGCAAGCAACACGAGCGCAGCAGGGCCGCAGCGGGCAAGAAGGGCGACCGCCGCACGGCCGCAGACGCCAAGAAGGGCGAGCGCCGCAAGGCCGCAGACGCCAAGAAGGACGACCGCCGCAAGGGCGAGCGCGGCAAGAGTGCGAACCGCCACAGCGACGCCGCCGACAAGCGGGCCGAGCCGGACCCTGACCGTTGGGTGCCGCCCATGACGGGGTACCGCCTCAGCGCCCGCTTCGGCGACTCGGGCTACATGTGGTCGAGCGGCACGCACACCGGCCTGGACTTCGCCGCCCCGGAGGGCACGCCCATCAAGTCGGTGGCCGGCGGCGTCGTGACCACTGCCGGGTACAGCGCCGACGCGGGCTGGGCCGGCAACCTGGTGGTCGTTGAGCTCGAGGACGGCAGCGAGATCTGGCACGCCCACCAGAGCAGCGTCGCGGTGTCCGTCGGCGAGACCGTCGCCCCCGGCCAGACCGTCGGGCTGGTCGGATCCACGGGCAACAGCTCGGGTGCGCACCTGCACCTGGAGGTGCAGGTGGGCGGCGAGCCGGTCGACCCGCAGGCAGCGATGGGCGAGCGTGGCGTCAACCCCTGACCGGGAATGATCCGGTCGCCCGCCGCGTCGATTTCGGCTGGATGACGATCTCGTTCCAGGGTTGCCAGCCGGCTGCGTGGGGTCGACAGTGTCCCCATGAGTCACGCTGGCAACACCTCGGGCGGGTCGGAGTCCCCCGCCACTGCGGCCGGTGAGCAGCCCACCGAGCTGAAGCGGGTGATGGGCCCGGGGCTGCTGCTGCTGCTGTTCATCGTCGGCGACATCCTCGGCACCGGTGTCTACGCGCTCACCGGGCAGGTGGCCGCCGAGGTGGGAGGAGCGGCGTGGGTTTCCTCGTCGCGTTCGCCGTCGCCCTCGTCACCGCGTTCTCCTACCTGGAGCTGGTGACCAAGTATCCCCAGGCGGCGGGTGCCGCCCTCTACACGCACAAGGCGTTCGGCATCCACTTCCTGACGTTCATCGTCTGCTTCACCGTGATGTCGTCCGGCATCACCTCCGCGTCCACCGCGTCGATCGCCTTCGCGGCGAACTTCGGCGCCGGGCTCGGCCTGGACAGCATGGTCACCGGCTCCGCCGTGCTGCTGGTGGCGGCGCTCGGCTTCATGCTGCTCGTCGCCGCGATCAACTTGCGCGGCGTCGGCGAGAGCGTCAAGGCCAACGTGGTGCTGACCCTGATCGAGCTGACCGGCCTGCTGCTGGTGATCCTCGTCGGGATATGGGTCATCGTGCAGGGCAAGGCGGACTTCGCTGCCGTGGTCGCCTTCGACACACCCGGGGACAAGAGCGTGTTCCTCGCCGTCACCACGGCGACGTCGCTGGCCTTCTTCGCCATGGTGGGGTTCGAGGACTCGGTGAACATGGCCGAGGAGACCCACAACCCGTCGCAGCTGTTCCCGAAAGGTCATGCTCAGCGGGCTGGGGATCACCGGCCTGATCTACGTCCTGGTCTCGGTCTCCGCGGTGGCGATCGTCCCGGTCGGCGAGCTGGCCGAGGCAGAGTCCCCGCTGCTCGAGGTGGTCCGCGCCGGCGCGCCGAGCCTGCCGATCGGCAACATCTTCCCGTTCATCGCGATGTTCGCGGTGGCCAACTCCGCGCTCATCAACATGCTGATGGCCAGCCGGCTGCTGTACGGCATGGCCAAGCAGTCGGTGCTGCCGCCCTTCCTCGGCAAGGTACACCAAGGCCGGCGCACGCCGTGGGCGTCGATCGTGTTCACCACCGGCATCGCCGCCGGCCTGATCGTGTACGTGAACACGCTGAGCGAGGACTCCGTCGCCGTTCTCGGTGGCACCACGTCGCTGCTGCTGCTTGCCGTGTTCGCTGTCGTGAACGTCGCCGTGCTGGTGCTGCGCCGCGACCGGGTCGACCACGACCACTTCCGGGCCCCGCCGGCGATGCCCGTGATCGGCGCAGTGGCCTGCGCCTACCTCGTCACGCCGCTGTCGGGGCGGGCCAGCGAGGAGTACGTGGTCGCGGGCCTGCTGCTTGTCATCGGCGTGGTGCTCTGGGCGATGACCTGGTTCTACAACCGGTCGATCAGGGCCGACCGCACCTTCGTCCGCGACCCCGGCGACCTCAGCTGACTCAGCTGCCCTCGCCGGACCGGGCGTCGTCGCCGGACCGGGCGCCCGCCGGCGTCTGGTCGCCAGCCCCGGGCTCGTCGCCCTCGGCGGGGCCGTCCTCGTCGCCGGTGTCCAGGATCCCGCTGCCCTGGTTGGCCTTGGCCGGGTCCCGCTTCACCGCCACCAGGCTGGCCACCGTGGTGACCGAGAGGGCCAGCACGATGACGACCAGAGACAGCGAGGTCGGGATCTCTGGGACCGGCACCTGCTCGCCGCCGTTGACGAACGGCAGCTCGTTCTCGTGCAGCGCGTGCAGCACCAGCTTGATACCGATGAAGGCGAGGATGGCCGCCAGCCCGTACGACAGGTAGATGAGCCGGTCGAGCAGGCCGCCGAGCAGGAAGTACAGCTGCCGCAGCCCCATCAGGGCGAAGATGTTGGCCGTGAGCACCAGGTACGGCTCACTGGTCAGACCATAGATCGCCGGGATCGAGTCGAGGGCGAACAAGATGTCGGTCGACCCCAGCGCCACGATCACGATCAGCATGGGCGTCATCACCCGGGCGCCGTTCTCACGGACGAACAGCTTGAGCCCGTGCCACTCGTCGGTCGACGGCACCTTGGCCTTGATCATCGAGATGACCCGGTTCTCCTCGTACTCGTCCTCGTCGTTGTGGTGGCGGATGAGCTGGATCGCGGTGTAGACCAGGAAGGCGCCGAAGACGTAGAAGATCCACGAGATCTGGTTGATGGCGTAGGCGCCGATGCCGATGAAGATGGCGCGGAAGACGAGCGCCAGGATGATGCCCACCAGCAGCGCCTCCTGCTGGTACTTCCGCGGCACGCCGAGGGCGCCCATGATGATGATGAAGACGAACAGGTTGTCGACCGACAACGAGTACTCGGTGAGCCAGCCGGCGAAGAACTCCCCCGCGAAACGTCCGCCGTACCCGACCCCGACCCACAGCCCGAAAAGCACCGCCAGCGCGGTGTAGATGGAGATGTAGACCGTGCATTCCTTCATGCTCGGCTCGTGCGGACGGCGCCCCACGATCAGCACGTCGAACAGCAGCACGGCGATGGTCACACCGATGGTGAGCGACCATGCGATGGCGGAGACCTCCACAGACGTACCTCCCGGTTCGGTGGCGGCTTCGACCGCTGCCTCGATGGTCCCAGGTCCACGCATGGGGCGCTGCCCTGCCTTACCAGTGTGCCGTCGCGCCGCAGTCGGTGAGGGGACGGAGCCGGTGCGCGCCCATCCGCACGCACCGGCCGCACGGCACGCCGTCCATTGTGGACGTCGGTGGCGCCCGCCGCACCCGCTGGCGTCGCGGGCTAGCGTGATCGCATGGACACCGCTGACCTCCTCGACCGGGCCGTCAAGGCGGCCACTCGCCGCACTGCACGCCAGCCGGTGCTGCTCGAGCTCGACCTGTCGCGCGGGCTGCTGGAGTCCGAGCCCGCCGACCCGCTGGCCGCGCTGCGCAGCCGGGGGGTGCCCACGCTGCGGGGCCTGGTGGACCAGCTGGGCCGAGCCGGCGACGACGACCGGGTGGTCGGCCTGGTCGCACAGGTGTCAAGCACGGCGCTGACCCCGTCGCAGGCCGACGAGCTTGCCGAGGCGGTCGAGGGCTTCGGCGCCACCGGACGTACGACGGTGGCCTGGACGGAGTCGTTCGGCGAGCTGGTCTCCGGGACGACCGGCTACCGGCTGGCGGTCGCCTTCGACACGATCTGGATGCAGCCCAGCGGTGAACTCGGATTGACCGGGGTCGCTGGCCGCGGGCTGTTCCTGCGGGGCCTGCTGGACCGGCTCGGCGTCGAGCCGCAGATCGGGCAGCGGCACGAGTACAAGAACGCCGCCGACCTGTTCATGCGCGGCTCGATGTCCGCCGCGCAGCGCGAGGCGCTGCAGCAGCTGACCGAGTCGGTGCTCGACAGTGTGGTGTCCACCGCCGCCCGGCGCCGCGACCGGACCGTCCAGCAGGTGCGCGACGCGGTGGACGCGGCTCCGCTCAGCGCCCGCGACGCCGTCGAGGCCGGCCTGGTCGACCGGCTCGGCTACCGCGACGAGGTGTACTCCGACCTGCGTGAACGGCTGGGTGACGACGGCCGGCTCACCCTGCGCTACGTACAGCGCTGGTCGCCCACCGGCCCGGCACTCGCTCGCCAGCGGTTGCAGCATCGCCACCAGCCGATCGTCGCCTGCGTGTCGGTGCTGGGCGGGATCGGGCTCGGTCGCAGCCGCAACGACCCGATGGGCGGTCGGCACGCCGGGTCGGACACGGTGTGCGCGGCACTGCGCGCCGCCGGTCGACGCGACGACGTGCGCGCGGTGGTGCTGCGGGTGGTGAGCCCGGGCGGTTCGTACGTCGCCTCCGACGCGGTGCGACGCGAGGTGCTGCAGCTGCGCGAGAGCGGCCGGCCGGTGGTGGCCTCAATGGGGACCGTCGCGGCGTCCGGTGGCTACTTCGTCGCGATGCCGTGCGACGAGATCGTCGCGACCGCGAGCACGCTCACCGGCTCCATCGGGGTGCTCGCCGGCAAGCTCGCCGTCGGCGCAGCGCTGGGCCGGGTGGGCATCGGGGTCGAGCCGGTCGGCGCCGGCAGGCAGTCGACGATGTTCTCACCCGACGTCCCGTTCAGCGACGAGCAGTGGCAGCGCCTCGACGCGTGGCTCGACCAGGTTTACGACGACTTCACCCGCAAGGCGGCCACCGATCGAAGCGTCGCGCACGCCGAGCTCGAGCCGCTGGCCCGCGGCCGGGTCTGGACCGGCGCCGACGCCCTCGAGCGCGGGCTGGTCGACCGGCTGGGCGGGTTCCGTACCGCGGTCGAGCGGGCCGCCCAGCGGGCCGACGTGGACCCGGACGCCGTCCAGGTGCGGTCGCTGCCGCACCCCAATCCGCTGGAGCGCCTCCGCCTGCCCGAGTCGAGCGAGTCGGCGACCGCGTCGGCGTCGTTGGGGCTGCTCGCAGCCGCGGGCGGCGCGGCCGGAATGTCGGGGATGGAGGGGCTGCTCGTGCGCGCCGGGCTCATGCCGCACGGAGTGCTCAGCCTGCCCGGGCCCTGGGAACTGACGCGATGACACCGGCTCCCAGACGGATCTTCCGACGTTGGTGACACCTCTTCCGGTCCACACCGTCGGAAGATGTGTCTCGCGCCGACCGCCCCCGACGCATCAACGTCACGACACCAGCCGCGGCGTCGTCTTCAGCAGCTCCTTGGTGTAGTCGTGGCTCGGGTGGTTGAACAGCCGCTCGGTGACCGCGTCCTCGACGATGGCCCCTTCCTGGAGCACGGCCACCTGCTGGGCGACATTGCGCACCAGCGCGATGTCGTGGGTGACGAACAGCAGGGTGAGCCCCAGCTCGTGACGGAACTCGTCGATCAGCCCCACCAGGTTGGCCTGCACGGACACGTCCAGGGCGCTGGTGATCTCGTCGCAGACGAGCAGCTCGGGCTCGCTGATCAGCGCCCGCGCCACCGCCACCCGCTGCCGCTCGCCGCCGGACAGCTGGTCCGGATAGCGCTGCGCGTAGCCCGCCGACAGGTACACCCGCTCCAGCATGTCACCGACCCGCCGGTCCAGCTCCGCACCGCGGACGCCCCGCAGCACCCGCAGCGGACGTCCGATCGAGTCGCCGATGGTGCGGCGCGGGTTGAGCGAGCTGTACGGGTTCTGGAACACGTACGCGATCGCGGCCCTGGTCCCCCGGTCACGCTCGTGCGCGCCGAACGGCAACCGGCGGCCGTCGAAGACTAGGTCCCCCGCCGCCTCGGTGTGTAACCCCGCGATCGTGCGCGCGAGCGTGGTCTTGCCCGAGCCGGACTCGCCGAGCAGCGCGACGCAGCTGCCGCGCGGGACGTCCAACGACAGCCCGTGCAGCACCGACGTGCGCCCGTAGCGCGCGGTGAGGTCGTCGATGCGCAGCAGCGGGTCGGACCCGATCTGCTCGTCGCGCTGCCGGTCGCGCACCTTAGCCGGCGCGACCTCCTCGGCCCGGATGCAGCGGGCCAGATGCCCGTCGCCGACGTCTCGCAACGCCGGCAGCTCGGTCGTGCACTCGTCCACGACCAGCGTGCACCGGGGCGCGAACCGGCAGCCGGACGGGCGCATGCTCGGTGTCGGTGCCCCGCCGGGGATGCCCTTGAGCTCGCGGTCCCCCGACAGATCGGGCACCGCGGCGACCAGCCGGGAGGTGTACGGGTGCCGCGGGCTGCGGACCAGCTCGTCCGTCGGCGCCTGCTCCACCACGCTGCCGGCGTACAGCACCGCAACCTCGTCGGCGATGGCCGACACCACCGCGAGGTCGTGACTGATGTAGAGCGCGGCGCAGCCGTGCTGCTTGGTCAGCCGGCGCACGGTGTCGAGCACCAGCGCCTGCGTGGTCACGTCCAGCCCCGTCGTTGGCTCGTCGAGCACCACCAGCGCCGGCCAGGTGGCGAAGGCGACGGCGATGCACACCCGCTGCTGCTGGCCGCCGGACAGCTGGTGGGGGAAGCGCCGGGTGAACTCCTCATCGGTCGGCAGCCCCACCTCCTCGAACGCCTCCGTGACCCGGTCGGCACGCTCCTGCGGGCCCGACCCGTAGTCGTGGCAGTCGAGGATCTCGCGCACCTGACGGCCGACCCGCATGGCCGGGTCGAGCGCGGTCGTCGGGTCCTGTGGCACGTAGGTGACCCGCGAGCCGCGCCAGCGGCGCAGCTCAGCAGCGCCGAGCGTGGTCAGGTCGGTGCCCTCGAGCAGCACCGAACCGTCCACGATCTGGAGCCCGCGCCGGGTGCCACCGAGCAGTGCCGTCCCGACCGTGGTCTTGCCCGACCCGGACTCCCCCACCAACCCGAGCACGGTGCCACCCGGTGCGGACAGGTCCACGCCGTCGACGACCGGCACGCCGGCGTTCGTCGCAACCCGGAGCCCCCGCACCACCAGACCCTCTCGTGCGCTGCCGGCCGCGCTCATCCGAGGACCTCCCGGTCGGTTCCCGCGGACGTCCGGGCGATGCCGTCGGCGATCAGGTTCGTGCCGACCGTCAGCAGCCCGATCGCGATCACCGGCAGCAGGACCGCCCAGGGCTGCACCGTGAAGCCCAGCCGGTTCTCGTTGATCATCAGCCCCCAGTCGGCTTGGTCTGCTTGCAGGCCGGACAGACCCAGGAAGCCGAGCCCGGCCACCAGGGCCACCGAGTACGTCAACCGCAGCCCGGTCTCGACCATCAGCGGGCCGGTCACGTTGGGCAGCAGGTCACCCAGCCGGACCGACCAGCGTCGCAGCCCCATCGACTCCGCCGAGCGCACGTAGTCTCGACCGGCGACGTCGAGCACGGCCGCCCGCATCACCCGCGCCACCCGCGGTGCGTGCCCGGCCGCCACGGTGGCGACGACCGTCCAGGGCTGCGGCTCGAACACGGCCAGGAAGAGCAGCGCGAGCACGATCGCCGGGAAGGCCAGCAGCACGTCGGTGGTACGCATCAGCAGCTCGTCGACCCAGGTGCGGGAGTAGCCAGCGACGAGCGCGACGAGCAACCCGGCCCCGACACCCGCGACGGTGCACAGCACCGACATCCCAAGCACGGAGCCACCGCCGTGCAGGAACCGTGACCACACATCGCGGCCGAGCGTGTCGGTACCGAACAACGTTCCCGGCGCGTCCGGGCTGAACGGCGCGCCGACGAAGCCCGTCTCGGACTGCGGCGCCACGAACGGGCCGACCACCGCCACCAACACGACCAGCGACGTGATGACCAGGCCGGCCCGCGTCCGTCCCACCGCCAGCGAGCGGCGCAGCAGCCCCTGCGCCCCGCCACTTGCGGTGGTGTCCGCCGCGGCGCTCATGAGGCGCCGCCCGTCCGCAGTCGCGGGTTGGTGAGGACCCCGACGACGTCGGCCAGCAGGTTGACCACGACGTAGAACGCTGCGACCAGCATCACCAGCGCCTGCAGCGTCGGGATGTCGCGGGCGTCCACGGCGTCGACCACGCCCTCGCCGATGCCGGGGTAGTCGAACAGGAACTCGACCAGCACGATCCCGCCGGCCAGCCAGGCCAGCTGCAGCGCCACCACCTGCGCCACCGGCCCGATCGCGTTCGGCACCGCGTGCCGCCACAGCACCTTCCGTTCGGGGACACCGTTGAGGCGGGCCTGGTGCACGAAGTCGCTGTCCAGGATCTCCAGCATGGTGGCGCGCATCATCCGGGTGATGTAGGGCGACACCGCGAGCGCCAGGGTGAGCACCGGCAGCACCAGCACCTCGGGCTGCACCAACACACCCTGGGTCTGGTCGACCACGGCGGGCAGTACGCGCAGCAGCCCCGTGGAGAACACGAACAGCAGCGCGATGCCCACCACGAACTCCGGCAAGGACGCGAGCACCAGGGTTCCGAGCGAGGTCAGGTGGTCGGGCAGCCGGTCGCGGCGCAGCGCGCTCCAGGTGCCCAGCGCCAACGCCACCGGCGTGGCGATCAGCGCGGCCAGCACCATCAGCAGCAGCGAGTTGACCGACCGCTGGGCGATCAGCTCCACCACCGGGGTCTGGCTGACGACGGAGTCGCCGAGGTCGCCGGTGACGAGGTCGCCCGCCCACGACAGGTAGCGCTGCAGCGGAGGGTCGTCGAGGTGCATCTGCGCGCGCACCGCAGCCAGCCGGTCCGGGCTCGCCGTACGTCCCAGCACCGCACGCGCTGCATCACCGGGCAGCAGCAGGCTGGCACCGAAGACCAGCAACGACACCACGAACAGGATCAGCGCGCCGACAGCGAGCCGCCGGGCGACCAGCCGTCCCAGGCTCACCTGCCCGCTCCGCCGCCGGGCTCAGACGAACCAGGCATGCCGGAACCCGTACCTGTCCAGGGGGTGGCCGGCCACGTTGGGCTCCAGACCGCTGATCTTGTTGCTGTACGCGTCCACCAGGTTGACGAACCCCCAGATGATGTGCCCGCCGCTCTCGTGTTCGATGGCCTGCGCATCCTGGATCAGCTCGCAGCGCTTCTCCTCGTCGACCTCCACCTCGGCGGACTTGACGAGCGAGACGAACTCCTCGTCCGACCAGTGCGTCTCGTTGAACGGCGAGCTGGGCAGCGACCCCTGCGCGGCTTGAGCGAGGAACGACCGGGTGCCCCAGAAGTCCTGCGCGAACGGCCAGGACAGGTAGTTGTCGCCGTAGAAGGTGCCGGTGTCCACCTTGTTCAACCGGATGTCGACATCCGCCGCGCGGGCCTGCTCGACCAGCACCTGGGCAGCCTCCACGATGCCCTGCGACACCGGTGACGTGGTCAGCTCGACCTGCAGTCCCTCCTGCCCGGCGGACTTCAGCAGCGACTTGGCCTGCTCGACATCCCGCTCCCGCTGCGGCAGTGAGTCGTTGAAGCAGGGGTCGCCGGGGCTGTACAGGTCGTTGGCCAGCTTGCCGTGGCCGACGAGAACCTGGTCGATGAGCTCCTGCCGGTCGGCGATCAGCCGCATCGCCTGGCGCACCCGGACGTCGGAGAACGGCTTGGCGTCGACCCGCATCGTGAACGGGTTCCAGTTGCCGGACTCCGACTCGAGCACGGTGAGCTTGGAGTCGTTCTCCACCACGCTGATCTGACCGAAGGGCAACGACTCGATCGCCTCCACCTGCCCGGAGATCAGCGCGTTGACGCGCGCCGCGTCGTCGGTGAAGTCGATGATGACCAGCTCGTCGAGGAACGGCTCACCCTCGCGCCAGTAGTCCGCGTACCGGCTGAAAACGCTGCGCTGGCCGGGGTCGAACGACTCGAACGCGAACGGGCCCGTCCCGACCGGCTTCTTCGGGTCGTAGTCCTCGGGCACGATGCCCTGGAAGTACTCCGAGATCGCGTCGAGGAACAGCGCGGACGGCCGGGTCAGGGTGAACTCGACGGTGCGGTCGTCGAGCTTCTTCATGCCCTTGCGGTCGAGGAACGACAGCAGCTGGGCGCCGACCTTGGGATCCTTGGGGTCGGTGATCCGCAGGAACGACGCGATGACGTCCTCGGGGCGCACCGGGCGGCCGTCATGGAAGGTGATGCCGTCCCGTAGGCGAGCCGTCCAGACGGTCAGGTCCTTGTTGGGTTCGACCGACTCGGCCACCACCGGCGTCAGCTCGAACTTGGCGTCGCGGATCAGCAGCGGCTCGTACAGCTGGTGGACCCGGTTGATGTCTGGGCGGTCCACCGGCTTGTGGGCATCGATGGTGTCGCCCGAGCCGCCGCCGGCAGCACCCATCCGCAGCGAGCCGCCCCGTTTAGGTTCGCCGGAGGCGCCGTCCTCCCCCGACTGGGAGCCGCCGACGGGATCGGCGGCCGAGCAGGCGGCCAGCCAGCTGGGTGCGGCGAGCGCTCCGGTGCCGATGGCGAAGCCACGCAGCACCTCTCGCCTGCTGAGGTTCCTCCTGCCGCCACCGGCCAGGGCGGCGGCGATCGCTCTTCGTTCGGATTCGTGCATGTCTCACTCCTCCTCGGGCCTGTCCTGATGAAATACGCGTCCGCGTCCGGACGTCAATCGTCCGGGCCAAGTTGTTGCACAATCGTCGCCTTGGTCGGCCCCCTGTCCCGCGGCCTGACCGGGCGGTCATGCTGTCGGCCACGTGGCCGGGCGCCGTCGTCGGTCACCTGGAGGAGTGATCGCGATGCACAGCTGCGAGGTCGACCACCACAGCGGCGACTACACCGACCGGCAACGTGCTGACCTGCAGCTGGTGCTGGAGTTCAACCGGCGCATGGCCGACGCCATCGACCGGTGCCGAGACGTTGGCGCCGTCGAGGCGCTCCTCGACCCCGACCCGCTGCGCTTCATGTGGGTGGACGAGGGCGCCGGGCGCATCCCCGAGTTTCTGGCCGACGCCGACGACGCGCTGGCTCGCGCCCCCACGCTGGCCGGGCACGGCCGGTTGGACAGCGTCGAGGTCGCCGGCGGCGGCGCCGCCACCCGCCCGTCGGTCGCCAGCCACCCCGACGGGCAGGTGCTGCACGCCTGGCTCGAGTGGGAGCCCGGCGTCGGCGACCGGGTGCGGGCCCTGCGCACGCGCACCGACAGCGACGAGACCACCGACGCGGAAACGGTCGTCACCGACCCGGCCGACTGCTTCCGCCCCACCACGGTGGTCGACGCCACCGGGCGGCCCTGGGTGCTGTACGGCCGCTCCGAAGCTGGGACCGTCGCGGTGTGGTGCAAGCGCCGCACCGGGGACGGCTGGTCCGACGAGGAGCAGGTCAGCGACACGGCGCATCCGTCGTTCAACCAGGAGGTGGTGGCCCACGACGACGGCACCGTGGAGGTCTGCTGGCAGGGCCGGGTGGGCGAGCGGTTCGCGGTGTACTCCCGGCGGTGGTCCGGATCCTGGGGCGACACCCGCCAGGTCAGCCCCGACGGCGGATCCGCGATCGCGACGAACGTCTGGGACCCGGCGCTCGCGGCACTGCCCGGCGGCGGCACCGCGTACGCCTGGACCGAGTACCGGGCCGGCAGCTACCGGGTGGTCATCCGCCGTGCTGACGCGGACGGTCGCCTGGACGAGCCTCGGGTGGTGACCAGCGGCAGCGACTACGCGCTGCACCCCAGCATCGCCGTCACTACCGACGGGGCACTGTGGTGCGCCTTCGACGTGCTCACGATGCAGGGTCACGGCGGTTCCGGGCCGACCCGGCTGCGGCCGGCGGACAGTGTCGGCGCAGACCCCACCCAGATCGAGGGCATGCGGGCTGCCGGCGAGTACGTGCCACCCGAGCTGCGGCCCGACGTGACCGCCTCGCTGCGGGTGATGCGCATCGACGAGCGCGGGATCGCCGAGCCGGCCGGCGAGCTGGCCCCCCACCTGGACATCGTGCCCGGTGGGCTACCCCGGCTGTGTGCCGACCGGACCGGCGGGCTCATCGTCGCCTACCGACTCCATCGACGGCTGCCGCTGATGACCTACTACTGGGAGGTGGCGACGCAGGCACTCGGGCCGGCCGGCTGGGAGCCGCCGGTCACGATCCGCGGCAGCGACGGCACGCTCGAGGAGCCGGCGGTCGCCCCCTTACCCGCCGGCGCTTTGGTGGTGTTGCAGAGCGACGGTCGCCTCGAGCGTGGTCTCGACTGGACCGAGGGGTTCGGCGGTCGGGAGTGTCCGGAGCTCCTCGAGCACCACGGCGAGGTGGTCTGGCACGGCATGCAGCGCACCGGCACGGTCCGCTCGGCGGTCGTGGAGTCGGCCGGACCGCCCGACCCGGTCGCAGTCACGACCGCGGGCACCGTCTTGCACAACGACGCCCGGGAGGAGTCGCGCGCCTGGGTGGCTGCCCGGGAGCGGGGCCCGCGCTACACCACCACCGTCGGGTCCGCCGAGTACGCCCTGTTCTGGGGCGACCTGCACCGGCACTCCCTGATCAGCCGGTGCACCGCTGGCGACGAGCCGACCTTGGAGGACTTCTACCGCTACTCCTGGGACGTCTGCGAGTACGACTTCTGGGCGGTCACGGACCACTCCGAGAACAGCACCGACTACCAGTGGTGGTCGATCCAGAAGATCGCCGACCTGTTCCGCGTCGATGGCCGCTTCGTCCCGCTGTACGGCTTCGAGTGGACCGGTCTGATGGGCCACCAGAACGTCATCTACGGCGACGTGGCCCGCGGCGCGCCGATCTTCTCCTCGTACGCCGCCGGCTCCGACACCCCGGCCGGGCTGTGGAAGGGGCTGGCCGAGTATCCGGCGCACCCGGCGATCACCATCCCGCACCACCCCGGCTCGGCGATGGTGCCGTACGACTGGGACTACGGCGACGCGCAGTTCCTGCGGCTGGCTGAGGTGTTCCAGGCCTGCCGCGGCAACTACGAGGACGACGGCTGCTTCCGGCAGTACTCCGACGGCACCCGGCCGGGCACCTTCGTGCTGGACGGACTGCGGCGCGGGCAGCGCTTCGGGCTGATCGCGTCATCTGATCACGGGCACGGCGCCAGCTATGTCGGCGCCTACACCGAGCGCCTCGACCGGGCGTCGGTCTTCGACGCGCTGCAGTCACGGCGGGTCTTCGCGGCCACCACCCGCGACGTGCTGGTCGACTTCCGGGTCGGCGGCGCCTTCATGGGTGAGGAGGTGGCCCTCAGCGGCCCGCGGGTGGTGGAAGCGTACGCCCGCGGGTACGGCGAGCTGGCGCGCATCGACGTGGTGCGTGACGGCAACACGGTGCACAGCGCCCTGCCCGACCTCGAGCTGCCCGTGGGCTGGCTGGCGGTGCCCCTGCGGGTGGAGTGGGGCGAGAGCCCGGTGCACGCCGACTGGAGCGGCCGGCTGGACGTGGCCGGCGGCGAGGTCGTCGAGACGGCGTACTGGAGCCCCGCAATCGTCGCAGCGGACCGCACCAGCGTGCGTTGGGTCGCCCAGACCAAGAGCTTCGGTGAGCCGTACGGCTCACAGCGTGGCGGCATCGAGATCACCGCGATCGGCGACGCCGACGCGTCGGTGAGCGTCGCAACTCCACAGGGCAAGCTCAGCGTGCCTCTGGCGCGGCTGACCGGTCGGGTCGTCGACATCCCCACCAACGGTCAGGGCCGGCTGCGGCTGCAGCCAGGGGTCGGCGGGCTGGCCGGTCTCGGCAGCCGTGAGCACCGGCTGGCCTGGACCGACAAGACGACCGAGCCCGCCTGGTACTACGCCCGGGTGATCCAGACCGACGGCGAGATGGCCTGGTCGTCGCCCGTCTGGGTCGACCCCGCCTGACCCAAGCAGTTGCCGGTGCCGGTCAACGGCCAATGCTCGACGGCGATCTCGGTCATTGGGAAGTGCCGGGGGTTGCCGGTGACCAGTCGCGCCCCCACTCCGTACGCAGCCGCAGCGACCAGGCAGTCGGCCTGCCCCAGCGTGATCCCGGACCCGGCGTACGCACGTCGCCATTCGCCAGCCCGCCAGCCCTCCTGGACACCCAGCGGTGCCAGTCGCAATGCCGCAAGCAACGCAAGGCTGCTCGACCGCTCACGCGGACGCAGCCCACGGGCGACCTCCTCGACGTTGATGGCGCACACGTACGGCACCTCGCCCGACTCGCGCAGCGCCAGCAACCGCTCGGCCACCGGGCGTCCACGGAGGGTGTCGATGAGCACCGTGGTGTCCAGCAGCAGGGCCATCAACCGAACCGGCGCGCGTCGGCCGCGCGCTGCTCGTGCACCCACTCGGCCGGGTCGGCGTCCCAGTCGTGGCCCTCGTCGTCGATCACCCCGATGGCGGCGGCGATGCCGTCCCAACGGCGTTCATCGTCCAAGGTCCGGCGAAGCGCATCCACGATGTATGCGGTACGTCCGCGGGCGCCGGCCCGACCGTCGATCTCGGCGACCAGGCTGTCATCCATCACGATGTGCACTCGCATGTGTCAACGTTAGCACATGCTGCCCGCTCTGGACCGTCGATGATCGGGGGCCTGAGCCGCCTGAGGCGGGCCGGACTCCCCGGTCCCAACGTTGTCACAGGTGGCGGTCAGCGGGCGCCGGCGCTCACCATCTGGCGCAGCTCCTTCTTCAGGTCGCCGATCTCGTCACGCAGCCGGGCCGCCACCTCGAACTGCAGCTCGGCGGCAGCACTGTGCATCTGGTCGGTGAGCTGCTGCACCAGGTCGGCGAGGTCGGAAGCGGCCATGCTGCTCAGGTCGAGCGGGGAGGTGCCGGTATCGCGGCTGCGCAGCCCCGGCACCGGCGCCTTGCCGCGGCTCTGCTGCCGCCCGCCGCCGAGCAGCGTCTCGGTGTCGGCGTCCTCGCGGGCGAGCATGTCGGTGATGTCGGCGATCCGCTTGCGCAGCGGGGTGGGGTCGATGCCGTGCTCGGTGTTGTAGGCCACCTGGATGGCGCGGCGCCGGTTGGTCTCGTCGATCGCGCTGTCCATCGAGGGTGTGATCGTGTCGGCGTACATGTGCACCTGACCGGACACGTTGCGGGCGGCCCGGCCGATGGTCTGGATCAGCGAGGTGCCCGAGCGCAGGAACCCCTCCTTGTCGGCGTCCAGGATCGCCACCAGGCTGACCTCGGGCAGGTCGAGCCCCTCCCGCAGCAGGTTGATGCCGACCAGCACATCGAACTCGCCCAGCCGCAGCTCGCGCAGCAGCTCGATGCGGCGCAGCGTGTCGACCTCGCTGTGCAGGTAGCGGGTGCGGATGCCGGCCTCGAGCAGGTAGTCGGTGAGGTCCTCGGACATCTTCTTGGTGAGCGTCGTGACCAGCACCCGCTCGCTCTTGTCGGTGCGCAGCCGGATCTCGTGGATCAGGTCGTCGATCTGGCCCTTGGTCGGCTTGACCACCACCTCGGGGTCGACCAGCCCGGTCGGCCGGATGATCTGCTGCACGACGCCGTCGACGCGGCGCATCTCGTACGAGCCGGGGGTGGCCGAGGAGTAGATCGTCTGCCCGATCCGCTGGACGAACTCCTCCCACCGCAGCGGCCGGTTGTCCATCGCGCTCGGCAGCCGGAAGCCGTGCTCGACCAGGGTGCGCTTGCGCGACATGTCCCCCTCGTACATTCCGCCGATCTGGGGCACGGTCACGTGCGACTCGTCGATGACGAGCACGAAGTCCTCGGGGAAGTAGTCGAGCAGGCAGTGCGGCGCCGAGCCGGGCTCGCGGCCGTCGGTGTGCCGGGAGTAGTTCTCGATGCCCGAGCAGGTGCCGACCTGGCGCATCATCTCGATGTCGTAGGTGGTGCGCATGCGCAGCCGCTGGGCCTCCAACAGCTTGCCCTGCCGCTCCAGCTCGCCGAGCCGATGCTCGAGCTCGGCCTCGATGCTGGTGATCGCGCGCTCCATCTTGACCGGGTCGGTGACGTAGTGGGTGGCGGCCCCGATGTAGATCTCGTTCTCCTCGCCAAGCACCTCGCCGGTGAGGGGGTGCATCGTCATCAGCCGCTCGATCTCGTCGCCGAAGAACTCCACCCGCACGGCCAGCTCCTGGTAGACCGGGAAGACCTCGAGGGTGTCACCGCGCACCCGGAACGTGCCGCGTGTGCCGGCGAGGTCGTTGCGTGCGTACTGCACCTCGACCAGCTTGCGCAGCAGCCCGTCGCGGTCCATCTCGGTGCCGACCTGCACATGCAGCATCTTGTTGAGGTACTCGTCGGCCGAGCCGAGGCCGTAGATGCAGGACACCGTCGCCACCACGACCACGTCCCTGCGCGTCAGCAGCGACCAGGTGGAGGAGTGCCGCAACCGCTCGACCTCGTCGTTGATCGAGGAGTCCTTCTCGATGTAGGTGTCGGTCTGCGGGACGTACGCCTCCGGCTGGTAGTAGTCGTAGTAGGAGACGAAGTACTCGACCGCGTTGTCGGGGAAGAACTGCCGCAGCTCGTTGGCGTACTGCGCGGCGAGGGTCTTGTTGGGCTGCATGACGAGGATCGGGCGCTGCAAGCGCTCGGCCAGCCAGGCCACCGTCGCGGTCTTGCCGGTGCCGGTGGCACCGAGCAGCACCACGTCGGTCTCACCGGCCTCGACCCGCCGGGCCAGCTCCTCGATTGCGGCCGGCTGGTCGCCCGACGGCTCGAAGTCGCTGACCACCTCGAAGGGGGCCACCGCGCGCTGCAGATCCTCCACCGCTCTCATGCCGGTCAGCGTACGACCGGGCACCGACAGCCGCCGGGCACGCGGGCTAGCCGTACCGGGCGGGGAGGTGGCGCCGGGGCGCCATCCGCGGCCCGCGTCGGGGATTGGCGGCACCGCACAGCTCGACCAGCCGCTGCACCCGGTAGCGGTGCGGGCGGTACGGCTCGAGCAGCTCGGCCAGCCCGTCGTCGTCGACGGGGCTGCCGGTCAGGGTGCAGCCGATGTCGGCGGGCAGGTGGTAATCGCCGACGCTGACGGCGTCGGTGTCGCCGTGGGCACGCTGCCGCACCTCGGCCGCCGTCCACGCACCCAGCCCCGGCACGCTGCGCAACCGCCGCTCGGCGTCGGCAGCCGTCGACGCGAGGGTCCGCTCGAGCGCCGGAGCCACCCGGGCGGCCAGCACGGCGGTGCGGGAGCGGGCCGGGTCCACCGGCAGCCGCAGCCACTCCCAGGACGGGATCATCCGGACGGTCTCGGGGTCGGGGGTGAGCCGCAGCCCGCGCTCAGCCCCGGGACCGGGGGCAGGCTCGCCGAAGCGCCGCAGCAGCGCCCGCCAGCCCGCCCAGGCCTCCTGGCCGGTGACCTTCTGCTCCAGCACGGCGGGCAGCAACGACTCGAACACCAGCCCGGAGCGCGGCACCCGCCAGTGCGGGTGCCGGCGGATCGCCATCGACAGGAAGGGATTGCTGCCGGCCAGCGTGGCCGCGAACTCTGCCGCCCCGCTGTCGCCGTCCCCGAGCATGTCCGGCAGCCGGTCGAGAGCCCACGGCGCGCCCGGACCCCAAGCGTCGGCGCGCACCTCGCCGTTCGCAGCCCCGGCGTCGACCCGCAGCGTCGCGGGGCCGTCGGCGGTTCGCACCGCCCGCCACACCTGGTCACCGACCACGTGGAAGGCGGGGTCACCTGTCCCCCGCCGCAGCGGCGACCAGATGGTCAGGACGGGGACCGGGCGACCCGGTCGCCACCGTCGGGACGCGGGGAGCACGCACCGAGTATGGCCGCGATGATAGTGCCGTGCAGTTCGCCGAGCTTGTCGAGACCTCGCGGGCCGTGGCGGCCACCCGGGGCCGCACCGCCAAGCGCGTCCTGCTGGCCGAGCTGCTAGGTGCGGCGGACCACGACGAGATCGAGGTCGCGGTGGCCTACCTCGCCGGCGAGGTGCGCCAGCGCCGCACCGGCATCGGCTGGCGCTCGCTGGGCGACCCGCCCGCGCCGGCCAAATCGCCGTCGCTGACCCTGCTCGGGGTCGACGCCGCGCTGGCCCAGATCGCCGCCGTGTCCGGCAGCGGCAGCCAGCAGGCGCGCCGGAGGGCGCTCGAGGGCCTGCTGGGCCGTGCCACCGCCGCCGAGCAGGACCTGCTGCGCCGGCTGCTGGTGGGCGAGGTGCGGCAGGGCGCGCTGGACGCGCTGGCACTCGAGGCGCTGGCGGACGCGCTGGACATCCCGGCCGCGACCGTGCGCCGGGCCGCGATGCTGCTCGGGTCGTCGGCGGCGGCGGCCCGAGTCGCCACCGACTCCGGTCTGGACGGTCTGCGTGCAGCGACCCTGCAGGTCGGCCGCCCCGTGCTGCCGATGCTGGCCGCATCCGCTCCCGACGTCACCACCGCACTCGACCGGCTGGTGCCGGCCGGCGGTCCGGTCCTGGTCGACGTCAAACTCGACGGCATCCGCATCCAGGCGCACAAGGACGGCCCGGACGTCCTGGTCGTCACCCGCACCCTCGACGACATCACCGACCGGCTGCCCGAGGTGGTCGAGCGGGTGGCTGCCCTGCCCGGCGACCGGCTGGTCGTCGACGGCGAGGCGGTGGCGCTGCGACCCGATGGCCGCCCGCAGCCGTTCCAGGTCACCGCCGCCCGCACCGCGTCCCGCGGCGATGTCGCGGCGCTGCGTGCGGCCAGTCCCCTGTCGACGTACCTGTTCGACCTGCTGCATCTCGACGGGCGCGACCTGCTGCCCGAGCCGCTCACCACCCGGGCAGAACTGCTGGCCTCGCTGGCGCCCGCCGACCTGCTGGTGCCCCGGGTGCACACCGCCGACCGGTCGGCGATCGCGGACTTCTTCGCCGACGCGGTCGGTCGGGGCCACGAGGGGGTGGTGCTCAAGGCGCCGGACGCGCCGTACGAGGCCGGCCGTCGCGGGTCCGCATGGGTGAAGGTCAAGCCGCGGCACACCCTCGACCTGGTGGTGCTGGCCGCCGAGTGGGGGCACGGGCGCCGCACCGGGTGGCTGTCGAACCTGCACCTCGGCGCCCGCCGCGACGACGTGATCGCACCCACCGGGCCCGACGATTTCGTGATGCTCGGCAAGACGTTCAAGGGGTTGACCGACCGGCTGCTGGGTTGGCAGACCGAGCAGCTGCTGGCCCGGGAGACCCATCGGTCAGGGCATGTCGTGCACGTCCGTCCCGAGCTGGTGGTCGAGATCGCCATCGACGGTGTCCAGACGTCCACCCGCTACCCCGGGGGGGTTGCGCTGCGCTTCGCCCGGGTGCTGCGCTACCGCCACGACAAGCGACCGGTTGACGTCGACACGCTCGGCACCGTCCGGGCGATGCTGACGTGAGCGGCCCCAGCACACAGCCGTGGCCGCCGGGCGTTCCCCAGGTTGGCGATGGTGTCGTCGCTCCTGTCACCCGGCGTGCCGTTGTTGAGCCGGACGACCACGGCGATGACCTGGAGGCCGATGTGCGACTTGTCGACGACCTTGACGGTGTAGCTGCCGAGGCCCGTGACCTGCTGCTCCTCACCCGCGGGCGGGGTCGGCTGCTCCTCACCGTTGACCAGGATGGTGCCGACACCGGTGCGCCTCGCTGAGCGCAGGACGTCACCGTCCGCCTGCCGCACGACCCGGGCGCGCGCCCGGATGTTGCGGAGCACCAGGATCCCGCCGCTGAAGCCGACCCGGTCGATCCTGGCCTGGGTGTAACCGCGGGCCGAGTTGGTGCGCTGCGCGCCCCTGGCTTGCGAGGTCTGCTCGCCCACGACGCTGAAGTCGGTCGTGGACTGGCCCTGTCGGGTCACGAGAAGGTCACCGTCCGTGCCCGGGCATGGCATCGGCCGCCTGGCCGACTTGCCGGTGGCTGCAGTGTCACCGGTGGTGGAGTCGGTGCCGTGTGCCCCGCCACCGAAGATGCCGCCCTCGACGTTCCCGTCGATGCGGGCGAACGCCCGGCCCACCTTCTCGATGGTGCCACCAGGGCCGTCCTCCTTGTAGCGCAGCACGTTCACCCCGCCAAGGGCGGCCTTCCGGTTGCTGCGCTTGACCCATCCGCGCGGCGCCGCGTGTCGCTGCCTAGCGCTCCAGGATGGCCGTCACCCCTTGGCCGCCCGCCCCGCAGATCGAGATCACGCCCCGGCCGGAGCCGCGCTCGTGCAGCAGCTTGGCCAGGGTCGCGACGATCCGCCCGCCGGTGGCGGCGAACGGGTGCCCAGCGGCCAGCGACGACCCGGCCACGTTCAGCCGGTGCCGGTCGAGCGGTCCGAGCGGGGCGTCCAGGCCAAGTCGCTCCTTGCAGAAGATCGGGTCCTCCCACGCCTTCAGCGTCGCGAGCACCTGCGACGCGAACGCCTCGTGGATCTCGTACAGGTCGAAGTCCGGCAGCGATCGCCCGGCCCGGGCCAACATCCGCGGCATCGCGTACGCGGGCGCCATCAGCAGCCCCTCGGCGCCGTGCACGTAGTCGACGGCGGCGGTCTCGTGCGCGGTGAGGTAGGCCCACGGCTCCCAGCCGCGCCGCTCGGCCTCCTCCTCGGAGCACAGCAGCACCACCGATGCACCGTCGGTCAGGGGGGTCGAGTTGCCCGCCGTCATCGTGGCCGACTCGCCGCGCCCGAACACCGGCTGCAGGCCCGCCAGCGCCTCCGTCGACGTGTCGGGCCGCAGGTTGCCGTCCCGCTCCAGCCCGAGGTACGGCGTGACCAGGTCGTCGAAGAACCCCCGCTCGTAGGCCGCAGCCAGCCGCTGGTGCGAGGCGACCGCCAGCGCGTCCTGCTCCTCGCGGCCGATCTGCCACTCGACCGCGGTGAGCGCCGCCGACTCCCCCATCGACAACCCCGTGCGGGGCTCGGTGTTCTGCGGCCCCGCAGGGACCAGGTGGCCCGGCCGCAGTCCGAGCAGCGCCTTGACCCGGGCCTGCGGCGTGCGGGCCCGGCCGGCGGCGAGCAGCACCTGGCGGAGGCCCTCGTTGACGGTGATCGGGGCGTCCGAGGTGGTGTCGGTGCCGCCGGCGATGCCGACCTCGATGTGGCCGAGGGCGATCTTGTCGGCGACGGCGATCACCGCCTGCAGGCCCGTGTCGCACGCCTGCTGCAGGTCGTAGGCGGGTGTGGTCGGCGAGAGCACCGAGCCGAGCACCGACTCGCGGGCGAGGTTGAAGTCGCGGCTGTGCTTGAGCACGGCGCCGGCGACCACCTCGCCGACCCGCTCACCGGCCAGCGCGTGCCGCTCGGCCAGCCCGTCGATCGCCGCGGTCAGCATGTCGATGTTGGACGCCCGCGCGTACTGCCTGTTGGACCGTGCGAACGGGAGCCGGTTGCCGCCGACGACGGCGACCCGCCGGGGGGTCGAGGGACGGTCCATGGTTGCAGTACCTCCGTACGCCCGGGGCGGCGGCGGCCGAGCTGGCCCCGCACCCCCGAAGTTACTCGTCGGTTAGGTTCGAGGCGACACAGCCACCCGGAGAGATCGGACACATCGCCATGACCGACCGGTACCAGTCCGTCATGCGCTCCCCCGTGGGCCGGGTACTGGCGAGCAGGCTCGGGTTGCCCGACCCGCCGCCGCTGAAGCGCTGGCGCCCCGGCAGCCCGGTGGTCGACGGCACCGTAGTGCTCCACGGCGCCGACGGCGGCCCGCTCGTCGATGCGGTGCGGGGGCAGCTCGCCGACCTCGGTTCGGCGCCGGTGAGCGCTGCAACCCTCGACCGTGACCGGTCCCTCAAGGCGCTGGTCTTCGATGCGAGCGCGATCGACGACGTCCACGGCCTGTCGGCGCTGCGCGACTTCTTCGGCCCGCTGGTGCGCCGCGTCGACCAGTGCGGGCGGGTGGTCGTGCTCGGCGCCGCGAGGGCAGCCGACCGCGGTCCCGGCCACGTCGTCGCACAGCGGGCCCTGGAAGGGTTCACCCGCTCGCTCGCCAAGGAGGTGCGGGCCGGCGCCACCGTGCAGCTGGTGTACGTCGCCGACGGAGCCGAGGAGCAGCTGGCCTCGACGTTGGCGTTCCTGCTGTCACCGCGCTCGGCGTACGTGACCGGGCAGGTGCTGCGGGTGGGCGGCCGCGGGACGCCGCCCGGACCCGCGGCCCACGACGCTGCCCGCCCGCTGCAGGGGCGGGTGGCGCTCGTGACCGGCGCCGCTCGCGGCATCGGCGCGTCGATGGCGAGGGTGCTGCATCGCGACGGGGCAAAGGTCGTCGGCCTCGACGTGGCCGCCCGGGCCTCCGACCTGCAGGCGCTGATGCGCGAGCTCGACGGCGACTGGCTCACGCTGGACGTGACCGCGCCGGACGCCCCGCACCGCATCGCACGGCACCTGCTCGAGCAGCATGACGGGGTGGATGTCGTCGTCCACAACGCCGGCATCACGCGGGACAAGCGGCTGGTCAACATGCGACCGGAGGCATGGGACCGGGTCCTGGACATCAACCTCGGTGCTCCGCTGCGGATCACCGAGCACCTGCTCGCCGAGCGGGTGGTGGGCGCCGGTGGCGCCGTGGTGGGCGTCGCCTCCGTCGCCGGCATCGCCGGCAACGACGGGCAGACCAACTACGCCACGTCCAAGGCTGGGGTGATCGGGCTGGTGGACGCCCTCGCGCCCGCAGCGGCCGAGCAGCAGGTCACCGTGAACGCGGTGGCGCCCGGCTTCATCGAGACCCAGATGACGGCGGCGGTGCCGCCGCTGCTGCGGGCGGCGGGACGCCGGATGAACACGCTCGCGCAAGGCGGTCTGCCGGTCGACGTGGCCGAGGCGGTCGCGTTCTTCGCCGCCCCCGGCTCGGCCGCGGTGACGGGCAATGTGCTGCGCGTCTGCGGGCAGAGCCTGCTCGGGGCGTGAGAACACCGATGACCGACGTCACGACCTACCGCGCTGCACCCCCGGTCGCACCGCTCTACGCGCGGACGGTGCTCGGGTCGCTGCCCCGGCTGGGCGGCCGCCGTGCACGGCGCGACAGCCTGCCGGACGTCGAGGTCCGCCGCCTCGGCGTCCGCACCGACCCCGACCACCTCGCGTCGTACGCCCGCCTCACCGGGCACCGGCTGCGCGACCGGCTGCCCGGCCTGTATCCACACCTGGCGGCGTTCGCGCCGCAGCTGGCACTAATCACCGACCGGCGGTTCGGTTTCGCCGCGATGGGGCTGGTGCACGTGCAGCATGCGCTGGTGCAGCACCGACCGCTGTCGATCGGCGAGACCTATGACCTCGCGGTGCGCCCGGCCGGCCTGCGGCCGCACCGCAGCGGCCGCCTCGTCGACCTGCACACCGACGTCTGCGTGCACGGCGAGACGGTGTGGGAGGAGACCATGACGCTGCTCGCCCGTGGCAACGGCGACGCCGACGCCACCGATGCGTCGCCGCTGGCGGCGGCGGACGCCCCGACCGGAGAGACGCGCTGGCAGGTGCCGGCAGACATCGGGCGAGCCTTCGCCGGCGTCTCCGGCGACCGCAACCCGATCCACCTGAGCCGGCTCACCGCGAGGGTCTTCGGGTTTCCGCGGGCGATCGCGCACGGGATGTGGACCGCGGCCCGGGCGCTGGCCGCCGTCGAGTCGACGCTGCCGGCGGCGTACCGCTACGACGTCGCGTTCCGGAAACCCGTCCTGCTGCCGGCCGAGGTGCGCTTCGGCACCGTGGCCGCGCCGGGCGGTGGCCGGCTGCTCGGCGTCGTCTCCGCCGATCGCCGCCACCAGCACCTGGTCGGCCGGGTGGGTTCGCCGGCCTGACGTCTCAGCCGCGGCCGATCCCGAACGGGATCCGAACGGTGCCGCTCGCGCCCTGCAGCGCGAAGACTGCGTCGCCCGGGTGCCAGCCGCCAAGGGTGTCGGAGCCGTCGCCGTCCCAGTCGCCGGGCACCGGCAGCCCGTTCCGGCGGCCGAACGAGGCGGTGGTGACCACCCCGGTGCTACTCGAGCGCAGCCGCCAGATTGCCGTCCGTACCGCCAACGTGCCCAAGTCGTCGCGGCCGTCCCCGTCCCAGTCACCGGTTACCGGCACCGAGCCGGTGGAGCCGAAGTGCACGCGCCGGACGGCGCCACCGGGGAGTCGCAGCACGAACGTGCGGCGTCGCGGGGAGAACGCACCGACGTCGGTGCGGCCGTCGCCGTCCCAGTCGCCGGTGACCGGCAGGCTCCGGCGCCCCCCGAAGCTGATCACGGTGGTGCGCCCGGTGGCGATCCGCAGCTTGAACACCTGCCGGGTCCGCTTCCAGACCCCGAGGTCGGTGCGGCCGTCGCCGTCCCAGTCCCCGGTGACCGGCCGGTCCAACCGACCCCCGAACCGCACCGCGGTCACGTCACCGCCGCGCTGGCGCAGCCGGAATACCGCGCCGTCCGACCGCGGCCGGAACACGCCCACCTCGTCGCGGCGATCGTCGTCCCAGTCCCCGCCGATCGGGACGTCCCCGCAGTTGTGGCTGCGGATCGTTGAGTTGTAGACGAGCCGCCGGTCGTGGAACACCGCGTGCTGCTGGACCCGGTCGAGACGCTGCTCGTAGTGCAGATGTGCACTCGTGGACGAGCCCGACGAGCCGAGCAGCCCGATCAGCTGCCCCTGGTCGAGCCACTGGCCCTCGGTGACCCACCGGGCGGCCAGGTGGGCGTACAGCGTCGACCAGCCCCGGCGATGGTCGACGACGACGTACTTGCCGTACGAGGAGCCGCCGAGGTCGGCGACGGCACTCACCCGCCCCGGCGCACTCATCGAGACCGGTGCCCGGTCGTCATGGTCGCGGTTGAAGTCGACCGCGTAGTAGCTCGGGCTGTGCCCCGCACGAGTCTGGGCCTGCCAGCGCTGCCCGCAGGCGAACGGGGCCTCGAAGTCGGGCCTGCCGGCCGTGGTGACCGCCGCGGCGACGGGCAACCCCGTGCCGGTCACCACCAGCATCCCTGCGATCGAGGTCGAGAGCAGCGTGCGAAGTGCCGCGCGTCGCGGGCCGGCGGTCGCTGCCACGGGGCTACCTCCCTCGGTGCCACGCCCGCCACCGCAGCATCAGCAGCCACTCGGGTCACAGCACAAGGCAGGGAAAGTAGTCAAGCGGGCGCGCCGAGACCACCCTCCGGCCGTGAGAATCGGCCGATCAGCCCCCTCGGGACCGGCGGATCAGCCCCTCCTGGGCGACCGAGGCGACCAGGGTGCCGTCAGCGCCGAAGATGCGTGCCTGCGCAAACCCGCGCGCACCGGTCGCGACCGGTGAAACCTGGTCGTACAGCATCCACTCAGCGGCGCGCACCGGCTGGTGGAACCAGACCGCATGGTCGAGCGAGGCGGCCTGTAGGCCGGGTGAGCCGATCAGCACCCCGTGCGGCACCAGCGCAGACCCCAGCAGTGTCAGGTCGCTGGCATAGGTGAGCAGGCAGGTGTTGAGGACCGGGTCGTCGGGCAACGGGCCATTGACGCGGAACCACATCCGCTGGCGGGCCGGGCTGCCGGCGGCCTGGACGGTGCCGCCGGCGCGGCTGTCCCCCACGTGGCGCACGTCGAGCACCGACCACTCCTGCCGCCACGAGTCGGCAGCACGCGAGCTGAGGTTGTCGAGCAGCCCGGCCAGGTCGGGGCAGTCGTCCGGGGCAGGGACCACGGGCATGTCGTCTTGGTGGTCGAAGCCGTCCTCATGGCGTTGGAAGGACGAGGTCAGGTAGAAGATCACCCTGCCGTGCTGGCGGGCCGACACCCGGCGGGTGCTGAACGACGAGCCATCACGGATGCGCTCGACGTCGTAGACGATCGGCATGCTGGTGTCGCCACCGCGCAGGAAGTACGCATGCAGCGAGTGCACCGTGCGCTCGGCGTCGACGCTGCGGCAGGCCGCCATCAACGCCTGCGCGGCCACCTGTCCCCCGAAGACCCGCTGCAACGTCGACTGCGGCGGCTGCGCCCCGCGGTAGAGGTCGACCTCGAGACGCTCCAGGTCGAGGATGTCAACGAGCTCGGCGACTGAGGTGGGCACTCCCGCCATCCTGCCATGCACCCGCCGCCCGCCGACGTGCGCTCGTCCTCCGCACGCACGGCGGCGGCCGCACCCCCGCCGGGATGCGGCCGCCGTCCGCGTTCGTTCTGCGGTCGTACGGTGGTGCTGGGTCAGCGGGTTGTGCCGCGCTCTGCGACGTCGCCCTCGGCCTCCACGTGCTCCTTGCGCACCTCCTCGTTGACCGTCTGCTCCTCGACCGTCTCCTCCTTACCGATGCGTACCCGCTCGACCGGCTTGGCCTCCTTCTGCACTACGACCTGCTCCTCATCGAGGGTCACCGAAGCCGATGCCGTAGTGCTCGTACAGGCGACGCTCTTCCGACTCCGGCAGGTGGTCGCCGTCGAGGTCGACGTTTGGGGCGTCCTTGACCTTCTCCTGCGAGTGCGCGACGTTCAACCGGTCGTTGTCGACCGAGGCGCCCTGCAGCGGGACGAACGTCTCGCTGGTGCCAAACGGGCCAGTGTTCACGGTCGCCCAGTCGGGTTCGCCGGTCGAGTCGTCGAGGTAGACCTGCCCGACCTTGCCGATCTTCTCCCCGTCACTGCCGTACGCGGTGCTGCCAACCAGCTGCTGGACATTGCCCAGATCCATGTGAATCTCCTTCGTGTGCGAGATGTCCCCCAGGTGCGGGAGGCCGTGGTCGCCCTGATACCCCACGCAGGGGGCGCCAAACGCGATCCGCGGCATCGGTTTACGCCGTAAGCCTGTGTCGTTTACGGGCGCCAAGGATTGGGTATCTTTGAGTGAGCAGCAGCGCTGGACGACCGCACACACGGAGGACGCCATCATGGGCAGCAAGCCAGTTGACCAGTCAGACGACGCCGGCAAGGACAACCCGCGCAAGGACAGCTCGCACGAGGCGCGCGACACCAGCACGTACGGCCGGGACGAGCGCGACGAGACGACGCCGACCAGCACCTACGGTCGCGACACCTACGGCTCCCACGGGACCGACCACGGGACCGACCGCGAGGCCGACCGTGAGGCGCGGCGCCGGGACGAGTACGGCGGCACCAACGTCGGCGCGGCCTTCTTCGGCTGGCTGGTCGCCATCGGGATGACGCTGATCCTCGCGGGCATCCTCGGTGCCATCGCCGCCGCGGTGGGTTCAAACCTGGACGTCGGCCTGAAGCAGGCCAAGAGCAGCGCCGAGTCGATCGGGATCGGGGCCGGCATCGCCCTGCTGGTGGTGCTGATGGTCGCCTACTTCACCGGCGGCTACGTGGCCGGGCGGATGTCGCGCTACGACGGCGGCCGCCAGGGGGTCGCCGTATGGCTGATCGGCCTGCTGGTGACGATCATCGTCGTCGGCGTGGGGGCGCTGGCCGGTGACCAGTACAACATCTTCAAGCGGGTCAACCTGCCGTCGCTGCCGATCCCGACGGACTCGGCCACCATCGGCGGCCTGATCGCGCTGGCGGTCATCTTGCTCGGCACCCTGCTGGCGGCCTTTCTGGGCGGTAAGGCCGGAGAGCGCTACCACCGCAAGATCGACCGCGTCGGCGCCTGAGGGCGTCAGCGAAGGGTGGCCGGCCCGCTGCGCGGGCTAGGCGGCGAGCTGCTCGCGCAACCGGGTCAGGATCCCGCGCAGCAGCCGGGACACCTGCATCTGGCTCAGCCCGAGCGTGTCAGCGATCTGCCGCTGGGTCCACTCCTGCGTGATCCGCCAATCGAGGATCTGCCGGTCCCGCTCGGGCAGTGACGCGACGGCCCCGCGCAGGTCGATCACGGTCTCGGTGCGGGCGTAGTCGCCGTCGTGGGCACCGATCAACTCGTGCAGCGGCGTCTGCATCGACGACCCAGTGCTCGCCTCGGTGGGCTGGTCGAGCGAGACCGCGTGGAAGTGCATGCTGCTCGACAGGACCTCCAGCACCTGGTCGACGTCGGCGTCCAGGTGCTGGGCCAGCTCACGCGGCGTCGGCGAACGGCGCAGCCGGGCACTCAGCTTCTCCTGCGCCCCCGGGATGTCGGCGCGCAGCTCCTGCAGGCGCCGTGGGGGCCGAACCGCCCAGACGTGATCACGGAAGTGTCGCTTGATCTCACCGCGGATCGTCGGCACGGCGAAGCTCAGGAACGACACGCCATGCGAGGCGTCGAAGCGGCGCACGGCCTTGACCAGGCCCAGGTAGGCAACCTGCTCGAGGTCGTCGGCCTCCAGCCCCCGGCCCTGGAAGCGGTGCGCCACCGAGGTAGCCACGGCAACGTTGAGCTCGATGACCTGGTCCTGCAGCCGTCGACACCCGGTGGGGTCCTGCGTGCGAGACGCCGCGACCAGCAGCTCGTGCGTGCGCAGCTCACGCTCGTCGCGAGTAGCCGCAACCGCTGGGATCGGTACAGGTGGATCTGTGACTACGGTGGACACCCGCCGCCCTCTCGGCCGGGGTGAGTTGTGGCCTGCTGTTGGACCACAGAAAAAACCGTTCAGACACGCACGACCAAGTCGCGGAAGCGGTGAGTTTACATCGTAAGGTCGCAGAGTATCAAGAGCGCAGCTCGAAACTCTAGTCGACCGGAAGGTGACCCATGCCCGACCAATCCCTCGCCCTCAACGTGGGGAAGAGCTTTCAGACCGCACTGGACGGCTTCTTCGGCTTCCTGCCGAAGCTCCTCGGCTTTCTCATCATCCTGCTCATCGGCTACATCGTGGCCAAGGTGGTCGCCACCGTCGTGAGCAAGCTACTCGAGAAGGTGGGCGTCGACCGGCACCTGCAGAACTCGGACGCGAACCAGTACGTCGAGCGCGTGTTGCCCGGCGCCAGCGCCTCCTCCGCGATCGCCAAGGTCGTGTTCTGGATCATCTTCATCTTCTTCCTGTTCACGGCCATCGGCACGCTCGAAATCCCGGCGCTGACCACCTTCATGAACGACGTGCTGGCCTACCTCCCGAACATCATCGTGGCGATCGTGATCTTCATCATCGCGGCAACCATCTCCGGTGCCATCGCGGCAGGGGTCGCCAAACTGATGGGTGACACCCCAACCGGCAAGATCGTGGCCTCGGTGCTGCCCGCGCTGATCATGGTCATCGCCATGTTCATGATCCTGGAGCAGCTCAACATCGCCCCCGAGATCGTGCGCATCGCCTTCGCCGCAACCATCGGCGCGATCGCGCTGGGCCTGGCGCTGGCCTTCGGCCTGGGTGGGCGCCCGGTCGCCCAGCGGATGCTCGAGGACGCCTACGAGGCGGGCCAGCGCAACAAGGAGCAGATGAAGGCCGATGTCGCAGCTGGCCGCCAGCGTGGCGAGCAGCAGGCCCAGCAGGCCCAGGCTTCGGTGCAGACCTCGATGGCGGACGACTCGGTGCAAGACGACTCGGTCTCCTACGACACCAGCACGTTCTCGGCCTCCGAGCCGGACTACACCAGCGGGAGCACGCAGTACGGCACCAGCACGGACGACCCCTACCAGCGCTGAGGTCTCCGCTGAACGGGCGAAGGGTGGCCCCGCGATCCGTATGGTTGTGGGGCCACCCCTGTCTTGGTCACCCGCGCCAGAAGGAGGGACGAGGCACCATGCCGCTCATCGGTCCGGATGAAGAGCCCTCGCTCGACGCCGACATCGCGGTCGTCGACGGTCAAGCCGCACCCTCGGACCGGGTGCCGCTAGACCGGGCGCGGATCGTCGCGGCCGGCATCGACTACGTCGACGCGAATGGTCTCGCCGGCCTGACCATGCGCCGCCTAGGTGCCGACCTGGGCGTCGAAGCCATGTCGCTGTACCGCTACGTTTCAGGACGCGACGAGCTGCTGGCAGCAATCGTCGACCATGTCATCGACGAGGTGGGCCTAGATCCCGACATCATCACCGCGCCCGAGCACGGCTGGCAGGACTTCCTCCAACGGCTCGCGCACGGCTTCCGGCGGGTTGCCCTCGCCCATCCGCACGTCTTCCCGCTGGTCGCCTCCCACCCCACCGAGGCGCCCTGGATCCGCCCGCCGGTGCGCAGCCTGCAATGGGTCGACCTATTCCTCGACGGGCTGATCACTGAGGGCTTCTCCGACGAGATGGCGGTGGCCACCTACCGCGCGTTCACCAGCTTCTTGCTGGGCCACCTGCTGTTGGAGGCCTCGACGATGGGCGCCGCGGTGGGGCCGCTGGACCTCACCGAGCAGCCGTCCGGGTCGCGCCCCGGCGTCGAGGCCTACCCGCACGTACACCGACTGAGCGAAGCCCTGTCCGAGAACCACTCGGCGACGGAGTTCGAGCAGGCACTGGAGCAGCTGCTCGACCGGCTGGCCCAGGTGCTGGCCGCCAACGGCGGCCGAGACAGCGGCTGAGACGGGAGCTCAGTCGCGGCCCTCACGGTGGTCCAGCCCGGCGAGGAACTGTTCGAACTGCTGGCCCAGCTGGTCGGCCGACGGCAGATCCTCGTCGTGAGCGAGCATGGACTGCCCGGCCCCCCGCGAGAACGCGTCGTACTGCTCCTCCAGCGCCGTCAGCACCTCCTGTCCGTCCTGCTCGGCGACCTGCCGATCGACCTCGTCGACGGTCGAGCGGGCCGCGTCGCGCAGCGAGTCCAGATCGAACGTCAGACCCGCGGCTGCCCCCGCCGCCTCGAGCAGGGCAACCGAGGCGGCAGGAAACTCCACCGCCGCGACGTAGTGCGGGACGTGCGCCACGTAGCCCATCGCATCCCGGCCGGCCTCGCCGAGACGCAGCTCGAGCAGTGCCTGGGCGCTGGCGGGAACGGTCAGCCGGCCGGACCAGATGTTCGGCCGGTCGACCAGATCGGGGCGGGTCGCGTGCGCGGTCAGCACCACCGGCCGGGTGTGCGGCACCCCCATCGGCACCGCACCGAGGCCGACGACCAGCCGTACGCCGAGGTGCTCCACCAGCCGGTGCACGGCCGCGGTGAAGCCCTCCCAGCGGTAGTCGGGCTCCGGCCCGGTGAGCAGCAGGTACGGGGTCGCAGCCGCGTCGGTGAGCCGGCGCACCTCCAGCCGCGGGGCGTCGTAGGTGGCGTAGTGGTCACCGTCGAAGGCGAGGGCCGGCCGGCGCGCCCGGTAGTCGAAGAGCGTGTCGATGTCGAAGCGAGCCACCACCGTGCCGTGCCCGTCGCCGGCGCCGGGCACGGTGCCGCTGTCCGCCTCGACGTCGGTCGGACCACCGACCAGCTGCTGGGCCGCCAGCCGACCTGCCTGGCCGGCCGACAGGAATCCGTCCAGCGCATGCAGCAGCACCAGTCCGCGCTCGGGGGTGCTGCCGGTGAGCTCCAGCAGGCCGTCGTCACTGCCGGCGGCCACCTCGTCGTGGCCGCTTCGACGTCGCCATCGCATCATGTCCATCGTGTGGTGCCAACTCCCGCACGGTTGTCCGCATTCCGCTCGTACCGCTGCCAGTACACCGCTGCTCAGGTGTGGTTGGCCAGCCAGTGACGGACCGCATCGGCGATCGGGGCGGGCGCCAGTCCGGCGCGCTCGCGCAGCACCGCGGGCTTGGCGTGGGAGAAGAACTGCTGAGGGACGGCACGGACCAGCACGGGGGTGTCGACCTCCGCATCGCACAGCGCCGCGGTCACCGCCGAGCCGAAGCCGCCGACCCGGCCGTTGTCCTCGACGGTGACGACCAGGTCGTGGCTGCGGGCCAGGTCGACCACCGCGGGCGCAACCGGCAGCACCCAACGCGGATCGACCACGGTGACCGCCGCCTCGCCAGCGTCTCCGAGCAGCTGGGCCGCCTCGACCGCGGCATGCGCCATCGCGCCCGCAGCCACGATCAGCACACAACCCGGTTGATCGTCCGGACCGGTGCGCGCGAGCACGTCCACACCGCCGACCGAGTCGACCGCCTCGACGTCGGGCGGGACCGCCCCCTTCGGGAACCGCACCGCGGTCGGCGCGTCGTCGACGGCCACCGCCGCACGCAGCAGCTCACGCAGCCGCGCACCGTCACGCGGGGCGGCCACCCGCATCGACGGCACCACACCGAGCAGGGACAGGTCCCAGATGCCGTTGTGCGAGGGACCGTCCTCGCCGGTGATCCCGGCACGGTCGAGCACGAAGGTGACACCGCAGCCGTGCAGCCCCACGTCGAGCAGGGTCTGGTCGAAGGCCCGGTTGAGGAACGTCGCGTAGATGGCGACCACCGGGTGCACACCACCGAGGGCGAGACCGGCGGCGCTGGTGACGGCGTGCTGCTCGGCGATGCCGACGTCGTACACCCGGTCCGGGAACTTGTCGGCGAAGGCGTCGAGACCGGTCGGCTGCAGCATGGCGGCCGTGACACCGACGATGTCGTCACGCTCGGCGGCGAGCACCGCAATCTCGTCGCGGAAGACGTGCGTCCAGGTGGTCACCGGTGTCGCGAGGGACTCGCCGGTGTCGGGGTCGAACGGATAAGACTGGTGCATCTGGTCGACCTCGTGCGCGACTGCCCGTGCGTACCCGTGTCCCTTCTCGGTCACGACGTGCACCAGCACCGGCCCGCCGAAGTGCTTGGCCTGGTCGAGGGCGCGCTCCACCGCGGGGCGGTCGTGACCGTCAACCGGGCCGACGTACTTGAGCCCCAGGTCCTCGAACAGGCCCTGCGGGGCGATGGCGTCCTTGAGCCCGCGCTTCACCGCATGCAGCGCGTCGTAGGTCGGCGGCCCGACCACCCGGACCCGGTTGAGCCGGGTCTTGATCGTGTTAAGCGTGGTCTCGTAGCGGGGGTTGGTGCGGGTCTCGGCCAGCCGGGCGGCGAGCCCGCCCGCCGTCGGTGCGTAGGAGCGGCCGTTGTCGTTGACGACCACGACGAGCGGGCGGTCCTTGCCGGCGGCGATCGTGTTGAGCGCCTCCCAGGCCATTCCGCCGGTGAGGGCACCGTCGCCGATGACGGCCACCACGTGCCGGTCCATACCGCGCACGGCGTATGCCTTGGCGAGGCCGTCCGCGTACGACAGCGAGGTGGAGGCGTGTGAGTTCTCGATCGTGTCGTGGTCGGACTCCGCCCGGCTGGGGTAGCCCGACAGCCCACCCTCCTGGCGGAGCCGGTCGAACTCGGCCGCTCGCCCGGTGACCATCTTGTGCACGTAGGCCTGGTGGCCGGTGTCGAACAGGATCCGGTCGCGCGGTGAGTCGAAGACCCGGTGCAGCGCCAGCGTCAGCTCCACGACGCCGAGGTTGGGACCCAGGTGGCCGCCGTTGCTGGCGACCGCTGACACGATGCGCTCGCGGATCTCCTCGGCGAGGTCATCGAGCTGCGCGGCGTCGAGGGTCCGCAGGTCGCCCGGCCCGGCAATGCCATCGAGCAGGCCCATCGCGAACGTCCTCCAGTCGTTGTCGCCGCGGCGCAGTCGCACGAGTCTATGCCGCCCCCACCGGCCGCGGATTCCGGACGCGTCATCCACCCCTCCACGCGGATCATCCGAGGGTTATCGCGACGGCGTACGGTGCGGTGGATGAGCGGCTGCCTGTTCTGCCGGATTGCCGCGCGCAGCGAGCCCGCCCACCTGGTGCTCGAGACCGACCACGTCGTCGGCTTCCTGGACAGCCGGCCGGTGTTCAAGGGACATGTGCTGCTGGTGACCCGACGCCATGTCGGGGCCCTTACCGAGCTGCCGGACGAGCTGCTCGTGCCCTTCTTCTCGGCCACGCGCGCCGTTGCCGCCGCCGTCCGTGACTCGCTCGGCGCGCAGGGGTCGTTCGTGGCGATGAACAACGTGGTCAGCCAGAGCGTCCCGCACCTGCATGCCCACGTGGTTCCGCGGACGAAGGGCGACGGGCTACGCGGGTTCTTCTGGCCGCGTACTCGCTACCTCGATGCCGGCGAGGCGCTGGCCTATGCAGTCCAGCTGCGCAACACGCTGACACCACAACTCTCGGATGAGCGGGAGGATGCCGCGGACGGGTCGCGATAACCCTCGGATGATCGCGTGGAGGGGGTCGATGACGGCGTTGAGGGGGTTGATGACGGCGTGGAGGGGCGGATGACTGGTGGGGGCGGATGACGGGCTGGTCGGGCGGATGACGGGCTGGAGGGGCGGCGCTGAAAGCGCCCCAGGGCGGGTCAGAGGCGGGGGCGGAAGCGGCGGCCGCGCAGTGCCTCCTCGACCAGCCCAACCTCGCGTCGGAGCACCTGCAGCCGCTCCGACTCCAGCTGCCAGGTGGCCACCGCCCTCTCCACCACGTCCAGTTCGGCGACGTCACGCAGCGCCGTGCGCGCCTCGCTCACCCCGCGACGGGCGGCGGACTGCATCGCCTCCACGTGCAGCGCCGCGAAGCGAGCCAGCACCACCGGGTGGCGGCGCAGCCCGGAGTAGCCGCGGTACTCCGGTGGGCAGTGGTCCAGCAGCCAGCCGACCGCGGTCTGCTCCCAGTCCGGTGCACCGGGCGGGCGCACCCCGCCGGGCCAGCCGGGCGGCGTGACGGCAGCGTTCATGTGGCCACCCCCGTTGCCTCGCCACCGATCACCGCTCCCCCGGCACCGAGACATAGCGACCCCGCCGGTAGGCGAGCGCGCCGGCGTCGTCGACCAGCTCGACGTGCGCGACCGCCAGCTCGACCAGCAGCGACCAGCCCGCCGGTTGTGGTTCCCCCGCCAGCTCCGCGCCCGCCCAGGAGCGGCCCGCGATTACCGGCCCCCAGTCGGTATCGAGCCAGACGCCGGTGCGGAAGGTACCGCCGGGCGACGGGGCGACACCCGCAAACACGTCGGCCACCGCCTCGTCGCCGGGCGCGAGCAGGCTGGCGGCAGCCCGACCGCTGTCCCGTAACGCCGGCCACAGGTCGGACTCCTCGTCGAGCAGACCCAGCAGGCGGGCCGGTTCTCCGTCGGCGACGAGCATCGACGACACCGTCAGCCCGGCGCGCCGTGGTGAGCGGCCCGAGGCCCAGACGGTCACGGGGGCGGCCAGCCGCCCCCGCAGGCGACGACCCGGCCGGCGATCGCCCTCGGACTCGAGGAAGGGATGGTCGGAGTGGATGGTCACGACTGCGATCCTGCCCCACCGCCGGCCCGGACGGCTCAGCCGGCGAGGCTGCGCACAAGCAGGACCGCCCCCGACAGGGCACAGATCGTCAGCACGGCGGCGCGGGTGTGCCCCGGGTCCAGCCGCGGCCGGAGCAGGACCGACAGCAGGTGGCCCGCCACCAGCACCGGCGTGAGCAGCAGCGCCACGTAGAGGTCGGGCAGGCCGAGCTGACCGCCGGCACCGAGCCCGAGCAGGCTGAGCAGGGCTCCAGCGGCGAAGAAGACGGCCATCGTAGCCCGGATCTCGGCGGCTTCGTGGTGCTGGTAGACGATCGCGAGCGGTGGTCCGCCGATCGACGTGGCCGTGCCGGTCACGCCGGCCACGAAGCCCGCCGAGGTGAGCGAGCCGGCCGTGACCGGCACCCGCACCGCACGCCAGGTGAGCAGCACGGCCAGTAGCACCATCAGCCCGACGCTCACACCCAGCACCCGGTCCGACGCCCACGCGACTACCAGCACGCCCACCGCCGTGCCGGGAACGCGTCCCCCGAGCGCCCAGCGCATCCCGGCGAAGTCGGCGTCCTGCCACTCTCGCCGCAGTGCACCCAGCGGATAGACCAACGCCAGCCACAGCGGCACGACCGGCACCAGCTCGGGGGCCACCAAGGTGACGACCGGGGCGGTCAGCAGGTTCAGCCCCAGCCCGACGACGCCCTGCACGATGGCCCCGGTCAGCACCCCGGCCGCGATGGCGACCAGCACCCAGGGGTCCAGCCCCGCGATCACCCGCGCAGCGAGCGCAGCACATACGGCATGATCCCGCCGTGCCGGTAGTACCGGGCCTCACCGGGGGTGTCGATCCGCAGCACCGCGTCGAACTCGACGTCGCCGTCGCCGCCGGTGGCGGTGACGTGCACCGTTCGCGGTGTCTCACCGTCGTCGAGCTTCTCGACGCCGCTGACGGCGAAGGTCTCCTCGCCGCTCAGGCGAAGCGAGTCGGCGTTCTCACCGTCGGGGTACTGCAGCGGCAGCACCCCCATGCCGATCAGGTTGGAACGGTGGATCCGCTCGTACGACTCGGCGATGACCGCCCGCACCCCGAGCAGCCCGGTGCCCTTGGCCGCCCAGTCGCGCGACGAGCCCGAGCCGTACTCCTTGCCCGCCAGGATCACCAGCGGGGTTCCGCGCTCGGCGTAGGCGACCGACGCGTCGTAGATGCTGGTGACCTCGGGCTCGCCCTCGTCGGCGCCGTCGGCGCCGAACAGCCGGGTGAAGCCGCCCTCGGTGCCCGGCGCCAGCTGGTTGCGCAGCCGGATGTTGGCGAACGTGCCGCGGATCATCACCTCGTGGTTGCCGCGCCGCGACCCGTAGGAGTTGAAGTCGAGCGTCTCGACACCGTGCTCGGCCAGGTAGGCCCCGGCCGGGGAGTCCCGCTTGATCGCCCCGGCCGGCGAGATGTGATCGGTGGTCACCGAGTCGCCGAGCTTGGCCAGCACCCGCGCACCCTCGATGTCGCTGACCGGCTCCGGCTCCGCGCCCATGCCGTCGAAGTACGGCGGCTTGCGGACATAGGTGGACTCCTCCGCCCACTCGAACGTGGCGCCCTCGGGCGTCGGCAGCGACCGCCACATCTCGTCGCCGGCGAACACGTCGGCGTAGTCGGTGGTGAACATCTCGGCCGCGATCGCGTCGCCGACGACCTCCTCGACGTCCTGGGCGGACGGCCAGATGTCGGCGAGGAACACGTCGTTGCCGTCGGTGTCCTGCCCGAGCGGCTCGTCGTAGAGGTCGACGTCCATCGACCCGGCGAGCGCGTAGGCCACCACCAGCGGTGGCGAGGCCAGGTAGTTCATCTTCACGTCCGGGTTGATGCGGCCCTCGAAGTTGCGGTTGCCCGACAGCACCGACACAACGGAGAGGTCGGCGTCGTTGACGGCCTTGCTCACCGCCGGGATCAGCGGTCCGGAGTTGCCGATGCAGGTGGTGCACCCGTAGCCGACGAGATTGAAGCCGAGCTTGTTCAGGTACGGTGTGAGATCGGCGCGCTCGTAGTAGTCCATCACCACCTTAGAGCCGGGTGCCAGCGTGGTCTTGACCCATGGCTTGCTGGTCAGCCCCCGCTCGACGGCGTTCTTGGCCAGCAGGGCGGCACCGATCATCACCGACGGGTTGGACGTGTTGGTGCACGAGGTGATCGCGGCGATCACCACCGCGCCGTGGTCGACCTCGCACTCGGTGCCGTCGGGCAGCGTGACCGGCACCGGGTTGCTGGGGCGCCCGCCCGCCCCCTGGGCCGCGGTCACCGGCGCCCTGGGCGCGCCCGGTGAATCCGAGCCGTTGGCACCGGTGTAGGACGGCACGTCGCTGGCCGGGAACGACTCGGCGACCGACTCGTCGTAGCCGTTCTCGCTGCCGGCTTCGTGGTCGACGTAGTCCGCGAGCACGCTGCGGAAGCTGGCCTTGGCGTCGGTGAGCGCGACCCGGTCCTGCGGACGCTTGGGCCCGGCGATCGACGGCACCACCGTAGACAGGTCGAGCTCGAGCCGCTCGGAGTAGCGCGGCTCGCGGTCGGCGTGGTGCCACAGCCCCTGCGCCTTGGCGTACGCCTCGACCAGCGCGACCTGCTGATCGGAGCGGCCGGTGAGCCGCAGGTAGGTCAGCGTCTCGTCGTCGATGGGGAACACCGCGATGGTGGAGCCGTACTCGGGGCTCATGTTGCCGATGGTGGCCCGGTTGGCCAGCGGGACGGCTGACACACCCGGACCGTAGAACTCCACGAACTTGCCGACGGCGCCGTGCTCGCGCAGCATCTGCGTGATCGTCAGCACCAGATCGGTGGCGGTGGTGCCGGCGGGCAGCTCGCCGCCGAGCTTGAAGCCGACAACGCGCGGGATCAGCATGCTCACCGGCTGACCGAGCATGGCCGCCTCGGCCTCGATGCCCCCGACGCCCCAGCCGACCACGCCGAGACCGTTGACCATGGTGGTGTGGCTGTCGGTGCCGACGCAGGTGTCGGGGTAGGCGAGCTCCGGAGCGTCCTCGCCGTCACCCGGCCGGGTGAACACGACCCGGGCCAGGTGCTCGATGTTGACCTGATGCACGATGCCGGTGCCGGGCGGCACCACCTTGAAGTCGTTGAAGGCGCCCTGCCCCCAGCGCAGGAACTGGTACCGCTCCCTGTTGCGCTCGTACTCGAGCTCGACGTTGCGCTCGAACGCCTCCGGGGTGCCGAACACGTCGGCGATCACCGAGTGGTCGATGACCAGCTCGGCCGGCGCCAGCGGGTTGATCAGGGTCGGGTCGCCGCCGAGGTCCTGCATCGCCTCGCGCATCGTGGCCAGGTCGACGATGGCCGGCACACCGGTGAAGTCCTGCATGATGACCCGGGCCGGGGTGTACTGGATCTCCCTGCTGGGCTCGGCGTCGGCATCCCAGCCGGCCAGCGCGCGGATGTCGTCGGCGGTGATGTTCTCACCGTCCTCCGTGCGCAGCAGGTTCTCCAGCAGCACCTTGAGGCTGAACGGCAGCGAGTCGACGTCACCCGGCTCGACCGCGTCGTCGGCCGCCACCGCGTCCAGCGCATAGATCTCGTACGTGTCACCGTCCACGTCGAGGGCGCTGCGCGCCCCGAAGCTGTCCTTGCCGCCACCCGCGCCTGCCATCTCAGCTCTCCTCGCCTCGTCGCGTCCGAGACCCATCCTGCCCACGAGCCATGATCGTGGCCACAGGTGGTCCCCATTAGCGCAGCTCCCCGAGGTAGGAGACCAACGCCCGTGCGTCGCGGACCCGGCTCTCCCAGGTGATGCCGGCGCCGAGCAGGGCGGTGCCGACAGCGGCCAGCACCACCCACCGCGGCACCGCAGTCGCAAGACTGCCTAGGTGACCGAGGCCTAGCGGGGCCAGCACCACACACCGCCAGCGGCACCGCCATCCGGTCGAAGCGGTGGCTGGCCGCCTGGGCCAGCAGCGCGGCAGTCGCCGCCGCGAGGACAACCGCCGACAGCAAGGCAGCCGCCCCGAGGGTGGCCGCCACTCGAACGCCGTCCATGCGGGAGCCGAGCCGCAACATCCCGGCCACCGCCAACGCGACCACCACGGCGCTGGCCACCAGGGTCAACGGCAGCCGCCCCGCCGCTGCCGCGGCAACCGGGCGCCGAGCGCGGCGGCCACCAGCAGTGCCAGGCTGACGATCGGCAGCCAGACGAGGTCGGACTCCCAGCCGGCCGCCAGCGCGCCGACCGCCGCGAGTGCTCCGCCGACCACGGAAAGCTCGGCCACCACCCAAGACATGTCGACCACCGTCGTCGAGAGCCGCCCAGCGCCGGCGGGCCAGGATGCCCGCGACCGCGGACGGTGCCGCCAGCAGCACCGCGACCAGGGCGAAGAAGCCGCGACCCGAGAGCTGGTCCAGCCCGAACAGACCCGTGCCGTAGGCCGCGGTCAGGTCCACCATGAGCAGTGCCACGGTGACGCCCCACAACGCCTCGCTCGAAGCCCGGAGCACGCGCCGCATGCACCAGAGCGCTCCAGCACCGAAGGCGGCGGTGACGCTCAGCAGCAGCAGGGTGCGCGCGGACTGCGACAGCGCCCCCCACGTGACCGCGACGAAGACGGCACCGGCAACGACGAGAAGCAAGGCGCCAAGCGCCAGCAGCACCGAGCCGGTGGTGACACGATGCGGTGGGCGGGCCGGATCCCATTCGGCTGCGGGCGGGCGGCCGGCACGCGCCGGGTCGGCAGGACCGGCAGGAGCAGCTGCTTGCTGGGTATGCGACTGCCCGCGTAGTCGATCAAGCGTGGCATCGGCCTCTGCCAGCAACGCGTACAGCCGGTCGGCATCTGATCCGACGAGCACCAGCCCGCACCGCTCGCACCGCGGCCGCCCGCTGCGCATCGCCCGACATCGCGGGCAGTAGGCCGGGTGGGCGCAGTCGTACACCACCCGATGATGCCCCCATCGCACCCGCGGCAGTGCCAGACTGGCCGTGCCCATGCGCACCCTGCTGATCGACAACCACGACTCGTTCACGTTCAACCTGTTCCAGCTGATCGCCGAGACGTACGGGACCACCCCGTGCGTGCTGCCCAACGACCACCCCGACCTCAGCGCCGCGCTGGCCGACGGCTTCGATGCGGTCGTGGTGTCGCCGGGGCCCGGCCGCCCCAGCGTGTCGCGTGACATCGGCCGCTCGCTGGACGTGATGCAGCGCAGCGCCACACCGGTGCTCGGCGTCTGCCTCGGGCACCAGGCGCTCGGCCTGCTGGCGGGCGCGAGCATCCAGCTCGCCGCCGAGCCCCGACACGGGCACCTGACCACGGTTCGGCACCGGGGCGCCGGCCTGTTCGCCGACCTGCCGCCGGACTTCACCGCCGTCCGCTACCACTCGCTGTGCCTGGCCGAGCCGCTGCCGGCTGCGTTGATCGCCGATGCCTGGTCCGAGGACGAGGTGGTGATGGCCGTGCACCACCGCTCACGGCCGTGGTGGGGGGTGCAGTTCCACCCCGAGTCGGTCGCCTGCGAGGGGGGCGCACCCTTGCTGGCGAACTTCCGCGCTCTGGTCCTCGGTAACCGGCCGACCGGCGTGCCAAGCCGGCCGCCCTTCCCGGTGCGCGCACCCCTGCCGGGACCTGCCCCGTCGGCCGCACCGCAACCGGCGCAGGAGACTGCGCAGGAGCCTGGACGGGCGGCTGGGCAGGAGGCTGGGCAGGCGGCTGGGCAGGCAGCGGCACCCACCCCTGCACCGGCGGTCGAGACCACCGCCTGGAGCCTGCGTACCCGCGTCTTGCCGCACGCCGTCGACGCCGGGACGGCCTTCCAGCAGCTGTGCGCCGGCCGGCCGTACGCCTTCTGGCTGGACAGCTGCCACCCCTGCGGCGAACTGTCTCGATTCTCGTTCGTCGGACACCCCGACGGTCCCGGTGGCGAGGTGCTCACGTACGACACCGCCGATCAGGTGGTCACCGTTCTCGACGGACGCGGGCGTGCACCGGACACCGTCACCGGCTCGGTCACCGACTTGTTGCAGCAGCGGCTGGCCGAGCGGCACGTCGCCCCCGACCCCGAGTTGCCCTTCGACCTGACGGGTGGGTACGTCGGCTACCTCGGCTACGAGATCAAGGCCGACTGCGGGTCGCCGAACGCGCACGCCTCGACGACCCCCGACGCGGTCTGGGTGTTCGCCTCCAGGTTCGTCGCCGTCGACCATGCCGGCGACCAGACGTGGGTGGTCGCGGCGACGCGGCCAGATGCCGACGACGTCGCGTCGGCGGAGCGCTGGCTGGACCACGCCGCCGATGTCCTGCAGCCCGCCGGAGTTGGCGCGCCGACCACGTCGTCCGGCTCCGAGCCGCTGCAGTCCCCTCCCCCGGACTCAGCGGTGGCGCTGGACCCGGTTCACCTGCTCGGCTGCCAGCCACAGCGCTACGTCGACAGCATCGGGGACGCCCAGGCGCAGCTGCGGGCGGGCGAGAGCTACGAGGTCTGTCTCACCAACGAGGCCGTCGTCCCGTTCCGGGGTGATGCGTTGGCGGTCTACCGCCGGCAGCGCGGACGGAACCCGGCGCCGTACTCCGCGTTCTTGCGGCTCGGCCCGGTGGAGGTGATGTGCTCCTCACCGGAGCGCTTCGTCCGCATCGACCGGTCTGGGGTGATCGAGTCCCGGCCGATCAAGGGGACAGCGCCGCGAGGGGCGACGGCTGCCGCAGACAGTTCGCTCAGCGATCAGCTCGCGAGTTCGGCCAAGACCCGGGCCGAGAACCTGATGATCGTGGACCTGCTCCGCAACGACCTGGGTCGGGTGTGCGAGATCGGCAGCGTGCACGTCCCGTCGTTCATGGCGGTGGAGTCGTACGCGACGGTGCATCAGCTGGTCTCCACCGTCCGCGGTCGGCTGCGTCCCGGTGTCGACGCGGTGACCGCCGTTTGCGCCTGCTTTCCGGGTGGGTCGATGACCGGGGCGCCCAAGCAGCGCACCACGGAGATCATCGAGCGGCTGGAGGGTCGCGCGCGGGGCGTGTACTCCGGTGCGCTTGGCTACGTCGGACTCAGCGGCGCCGCCGACCTCAACATCGTCATCCGCACCGCGGTGGTGGTCGACGAGACTTTGCGGGTCGGCGCCGGTGGGGCCATCGTGCTCGCGTCCGACCCCGAGGACGAGTACGAGGAGATGCTGCTCAAGATGCGGGCGGCGCTGTGCGGTGTGCGGGACGAGGACGTCGGGCCGTCGATCACCGCGTAGCAGGGGCCGCCGCCGGGCTGGCCGGTCATGGGCCGCCCACCGCAGCCCTCACCATGGCCCGGCACCAGACAGCGAGCCCACTCGGTTCCGTGCGCACCATTTGCTCGGCCCGCAGGTGCCTCAGGAACCGAATGGCGACCGGAGCAGCCGGGCCGGGCTGGCCGGGCTGGGCAGCCGCCGGGCTGGCCGGTCATGGGCCGCCGCCGGGCTGGCCGGTCATGGGCCGCCGCCGGGCTGGCCGGTCATGAGCCGCCCACCGCAGCCCTCACCATGGCCCGGCACCAGACAGCGAGCCCACTCGGTTCCGTGCGCACCATTTGCTCGGCCCGCAGGTGCCTCAGGAACCGAATGGCGACCCGACCGCCGCAGGGCTGGAGGGTCTGGCTGGGCGTGCACCCAGCTCGGTCACTACGGCTGCCCGACCAGCAGCCGGGCACTACCCGGTCGGGTGGCTGGACCCAGGGTGCCGGCGCGGCTCGAGCAAGGCCACACACTCCACATGGTGGGTCATCGGAAACAGCGCGTACGCCCGTAGGTCGACCAACCCGTAGCCCCGCTCTTCGAAGGTTGCGATGTCGCGGGCCAGCGCGGCCGGGTCGCAGGCAACGTAGACCACGCGCGCCGGGTTCAGGTCGGCGATGCCACGCACCACCCGGGCCTTGGCGCCGGTGCGCGGCGGGTCGAGCACGATCAGGTCGACACCGCCGCCCGATGTCACCCCTAGGCCGGCACCGGCCTGCCCGGTGCTCAAAGCCTGGACCACGCGGTCGTGCACGATCTGCACGTGTGGCTGGTCATGCAGGTTGCGGCGTGCGTCGCGCACCGCCGCCGCGTCTGACTCCACCGCCACCACCGAGCCACCACGGCCACGGGCAGCTCCCGCGCCCAGGCCTGCACCGCCCGCACCGGCACCGGCAACCGCAGCACCGCCCGCACCGGCACCGGCAACCGCAGCACCGCCCGCACCGGCACCGGCAACCGCAGCACCGCCCGCACCGGCACCGGCAACCGCAGCACCGAGGAACGCGGCGAACAGACCGACGCCGCTGTAGAGGTCCACCACCCGCTCCCCCGGGGACGGTTCGCCCAGCTCGACGACGGCGTCGACCAAGGTGGTCGCCGCCGCCGGATGCACCTGCCAGAACCCCGCACCCGAGACGCGGAACGTCCGCCCGCCCACCTGCTCGGTGAGATGCCCCGGGCCGGCGACCCGCTGCCCGTCGATGTGCACCATCTGCTGCCGGGTGCTGGACACCGCGCTGCCGATGCGTCGCACGCCGGGCCGCGGCTCGGCGCCGACCACCGGCATCGACGGGTGCGCGATCGGGCAGACGTCGACCGGCTCCACCTCGTGGGAGCGGTGCCGGCGCAGGCCGACCGCACCGTCCGGGCTCACCGCCCACGCCATCCGGGTGCGCCACCCCAGCGCGTCGGGCTGGACCGGTAACACTGGCACCGACCGCTCGATGCCGGCCAGGCGCTGCAGCTGCTCGGCCACGACGTCGCCGAGCAGCTCGCGCTGCCGTGCGGGCGACACATGCTGGAAGTCACAGCCGCCGCACCGGCCGGGCCCTGCGTACGGGCAGGGGGCATCGACCCGCCCCGCCCCCGCGGCCAGCACCCTGATCGCGTCGCCACGCAGGAAGCGGCTGGACTCGTCGCCCTCGGTGATCCGGACGACGACCCGTTCACCGGGCAGGCTGTGCCGCACGAACACCACCCGGCCCTCCCAGCGGGCCACGCAGTGCCCACCGTGGGCCACCGGCCCGATCACGAGCTCACAGACGTTGCCGACAAGGGACACCGGCGGCCGGTCGGCCGCCGGCTCCGCGGTCACCGCCTGCCCCGGCGCCGGCGCCGGGTGTCGCGGGGCGCACCGGGTGGCGCGTCGGGGGGCGAGCCGCGGCCCGGTGCGCGGCCGCGGATGTCGCCCAGCGGGGTCTGCGACCCATCGACGCGTGCCTGGGCGGCGACCGACGACCGCAGCTGGTAGGGCACCGAGGTCACCATGATCCCCGGGCTGAACAACAGCCGGCTCTTCAAGATCAGCGCGGTCTGGTTGTGCAGCAGCTGCTCCCACCAGTGACCGACCACGTACTCGGGGATGTATACCGCGACGATGTCGCGTGGGCTGTCGCGGCGGATGTTGCGGACGTACAACACGGTCGGCCGGATGATCTCGCGGTACGGCGAGGCCAGCACCCGCAGGGTCACCGGCACTTCGGCCGCCTCCCAGTCGGCCAGCAACCGGGCCGTCGCTTCCGGATCGACGTCGATGCTGATGGCCTCGAGCACGTTGGGCCGCGAGGCCCTCGCGTAGGCCAACGCCCGCATGGCCGGCTTGTGCAACCGGGAGACCAGCACGATCGCGTGCACGCGTGCGGGCAGACCGTGGTCCTCGTCGTCGACGGCGAGCTCCTCGGCGAACGTGTCGTAGTGGCTGCGGATGCTACGCATGAGGGCGAACAGCACCCCCATCGCCAAGACCGCGATCCACGCCCCGGCGGCGAACCTGGTGACCAGCACCACGACGAGCACGGTTCCGGTCACGGCGAACCCGACCGCGTTGACGACCCGGTTGCGTCGCATCTCGGCCCGGTGGGCGGCCTCCGGCTCGGACGAGATGCGCGCGGTCCAGTGCCGCACCATGCCCAGCTGACTGAGCGTGAAGGACACGAAGACGCCGACGATGTACAGCTGGATCAGCCCGGTCACCTTGGCGTCGGAGGCGATGATCAGAATGCAGGCCAGCAGGGCCAACCCGATGATGCCGTTGCTGAAGGTGAGCCGGTCGCCGCGCAGCTGCAGCTGACGGGGCAGGAAGCCGTCCTTGGCGAGGGCGGCGCCGAGCGCAGGGAACCCGTTGAAGGCGGTGTTGGCGGCGAGCACCAAGATGACGCCGGTCGCCCCGATGACGGCGTAGAAGCCCACCGAGAAGTGGTCGAAGATGCCGGCCGCCAGCTGGCCGATCAGCGGGTGCTGCACGTAGGACTCGCCCGCCAGCTCGCCGCTGACCCCCACCAGCTGGGTAGCCGGGTCCTCGGTGAACCGCACATCCATCAGGTTCGCCAACGTGACGACGCTGAGGGTCATCGTGATCGCGATGACGCCGATCAGCAGCAGTGTGGTGGCCGCATTGCGACCCTTGGGCTTGCGGAAGGCCGGCACCCCGCTCGTGATCGCCTCGACGCCGGTCAATGCGACGCAACCCGACGAGAACGCCCGCATCACCAAGAAGGCCAGGCCGAAGCTGGCCAGGCCGTCGCCGAACGAGTCCTGCGGCACCAGCTCGAACTCGGCGCTCTCGGCGGCGGGCAGCTCCCCGAACAGGTACCTGCCGAAACCCCATGCCGCCATCGCCATGATCGCGGCCATGAAGATGTACGTGGGCGCGACGAAGGCCCGGCCGGACTCGCGCACGCCGCGCAGGTTGACCGCCATCAAGAGCACGACGACGGCGACCGCCACCGTGACCTCGTGCCCCTCGAGCACCGGCAGCGCGGTGGCGGCGTACTGCGACGCCGACGAGATCGAGACCGCTACGGTCAAGACGTAGTCGACCATCAGCGCGCTGCCGACGCTCAGGCCCGCGGTCGCGCCGAGGTTGGTGGTGACCACCTCGTAGTCACCCCCGCCACCGGGGTAGGCCCGCACGTTCTGCCGGTACGAGGTCACGACGACCGCCATCACCACGGCGACGGCGACCCCGACCTCCCAGGTGAACGAGTACGCCGACAGCCCGGCCACCGCCAGCACCAGGAAGATCTCGTCCGGGGCGTAGGCCACCGACGACAGCGCATTACTCGCGAAGACGGGCAGCGCGACACGCTTGCGGAGCAGCCTCTCGCTCAGCTGGGTGCTGCGCAGCTTGCGACCCAGCAACAGGCGCTTGCCCGAATCGGCGATTCCCACGACCGGCGATGCTAGCGTCGGTGATCGTGCACGTCGTGATCATGGGGTGTGGCCGGGTCGGCTCGACCCTCGCCCACAACCTCGAGCTGCGCAGCCACACGGTGTCGATCATCGACAGCAACCCCGACGCGTTCCGTCGGCTCGGGCCGTCGTTCACCGGCTCCACGGTGGACGGCGTGGGCTTCGACCGCGAGGTCTTGATCGCCGCCGGGATCGAGAGCTCGGGTGCGTTCGCCGCCGTATCCAGCGGGGACAACTCCAACATCATCTCCGCCCGGGTGGCCCGCGAGCAGTTCGGCGTCACCAACGTGGTGGCGCGCATCTACGATCCAGGTCGTGCCGAGGTCTACGAACGGCTGGGCATCCCCACCGTCGCCACGGTCACCTGGGCCGCCGACCGGGTGTTGCGCCGGTTGCTCCCTGAGGGTGAGGAGCCGCTGTGGCGGGACCCGTCGGGAACCGTGCGCGTCGACGAGGTCCCGGCCCCGGACAGCTGGGTCGGCACCAACGTCGACCAGCTGCAGGAGGAGACCGGCGCACGGGTGGCGTACGTGACCCGGCTCGGTGCCGGACAGATCCCGACCCCGCGCACCGTCATCCAGGCAGGTGACCTGCTCACCACCTTCCAGCTCGAGGCCGACAGCGCCGACGTGGCCGACCGGCTGGCCGCCGGACCGGGGGAGGCCTGATGCGCGTCGCCATCGCCGGTGCGGGAGCCGTCGGGAGGTCGGTCGCCCGTGAGCTGCTGGACAACGAGCACGAGGTGCTGCTCATCGACAAGGATCCGCGCGTGATCCGCTCGAAGTCGGTCGCGGACGCGGAGTGGTTGCTCGCCGACGCCTGCGAGCTGTCCAGTCTCGGGGAGGCGAGCCTGGAGCGCTGCGACGTGGTTGTCGCCGCGACCGGTGACGACAAGGTCAACCTGGTCGTCTCACTACTCGCCAAGACCGAATTCGCGGTGCCCCGCACCGTCGCCCGGGTCAACCACCCGGCAAACGAGTGGCTGTTCAGCGAATCCTGGGGGGTCGACGTGCTGGTCTCGACGCCACGCATGATGGCCGCCCTGGTTGAGGAGGCGGTCACGGTCGGCGACCTGGTGCGGCTGTTCACGTTCCGCCAGAGTGCCGCCAACCTGGTGGAGATCACCTTGCCCGACGACTCGCCGTACGTCGGGCGGCTGGTCCGCGATGTGCCGTGGCCGGTCGATGTCGTGCTGGTGGCGATCCTGCGCGATGGCGGCATCTTCACCCCCGAGCCGGCCCGGTCGCTGGAATCCAACGACGAGCTGCTGCTGGTGGCGGGTCAGGAGCACGAGGACGAGATCGCCGAGCTGCTGGCCCCGATCGAGCACCCCACCCGCCGCTGACGGCCGCACGATCCGCACCCTGGGTGTCGTCACCCAGGGTGTCCGGCCGGCTCGGCCGCCGGCGGGTCGAGCGGCGTGGCGTTGCGGCTGAGCAGCCAGGCCATCGACGCCAGCGCGGCGACCTGCAGCGGCCAGCCGAGAGCGATCTTGGCCGCACCCAGCCAGGCCACCATGTCCTCGCCGCCGAGCCACAGCGGATACTGCACGGCGACCCGCAGGATGCAGGGGGTCGCCAGCACGAGGGTCAGCAGTGAGCACAACCGCACCAGCCCGGTGTCGGAGCGCCACCCGATCGGGTCGCCGGTGACACTGCCGATGAAGAACCCCACCAGCGGCCAGCGGGCCAGCGCGGTGGCGATCAGCACGGTCGCGTAGACGGCGTTGTAGATGATCCCGGGCAGGAATGCGTCTTGCGCCTCGCCGCTGCGCAGCGCGAACACCGCCGCGATGGCGATCCCTATCAGCGAGTTCACGACGAACTGCGGGTTCTGCCGCTGCACGAGCCGGACGGTCAGCAACACCGCTGCGAGCCCGGCGCCGAGCAGCAGCGACAGCTGCAGGTCGCGGCCGACGACCCAGGCAACGGTGAAGGCGACCGTGGGCACGGCGGCCTCCACCATCCCGCGCCGCCCACCCAGCGCCTTCGCGAGCTGGGCCCGTACGAGCTGCTCGACCGTCTCGTACGGCCGGGAGGTGGCCGCGGCCGCCGACCGAGGGTTGCTCACGCGCTCAGCTCGTATCGCGGGTTGAACAGCCGCCGCTCACCGTCGGAGCAGCCCAGCCGACCGTGCACGGTCATCTCACGCCCGCAGGTGATTCCCGCGATCCGGCGGCGGCCCAGCCACACCAAGGTCACGCTGCCGGTGCCGTCGTACAACTCGGCCTCCAACGCGGCGACCCCACCGTGCGGCCGGACGGTGACCTGGCGAAGCGTGCCGTGCAGGGTGCAGACGTCACGGTCGGCGTGTCCCGCGATCTCGGTCGCCTGACCGTCCTCGCCGTCCCCCTGCGGGGCGTCGTCCCCGTTGCCCTGCTGGGCACCGGAGATGCGTTGCTTGGCCCGCTGCCAGAAGCCCCGGTCCCGCCACTCACCCTCAGATGATGCTGTTGCCATGCCACCGAGCCTACGCCGGGCCGACCGCTCAGGCGCCCGGACTCAGGTGTCAGGATGCCGAGTCGTCGCCGCCGCCGTTCTGCGACGCCGTCCGTGCATCGGGTGGCAGCCGCAGCGGCAGCGGCTGGCGGGGGGGCATCGGGTCGGCCCCACGGACGACGACGACCTGGCGCAGTGCCTGTTCGAGGGGCTCCCGCGGCCTCGTCTCGTCCACCGCTGCCCCCAGGAACGTGGCCCGCAGGAGCCACCGCGGACCCTCGACGGCGGCGACCCGCGAGGTCTGGACGCCGCGCCGCCCGTCGGAAGTCTTGACCGGGATCTGCAACCGCAGCTGCGGGCCGTGCGGGCCATCCAGTTCGTCGACCGTGCCGCCCAGGCGGGTCGTCTCGGCCGTCATCTCCCGTCGCAGCTCGGCCCACAACCCACCCGACTTGGGCGCCGCGAACACTCGCAGCTCGAGCCCGCTGTCGGGGCCGGCGAACAGCACGGCGGTGACCGCGCCGGTGTCCTGGTCGGCCTGCAGGCGCAGCTCCAGCCCCTCGATGCCGGTCACCAGCAGGCTGCCCAGGTCGACGCGGTCCGCGGCCGCTGACTCGAGGTCGACCTCGGCGGCGTCCCACGGCCCGGTGCTCGCCGCCGGCTCGTCGACGGCCGGCACGCCCGGCTGGACGACCGGGTCGGCGGCCTCGGGACGCTTGCGACGGCCGAACATCAACGATCCTCCCGGCTGGTGGCGGAGGCGGTGAAACCCCCTGTCGAACCGTAGCCGCCGGCGCCGCGCGCCGACTCCGGCAGCCCCTCGACCGGCACGAACCGGGCCGTCTCCACCCGCTGGATCACGAGCTGGGCGATGCGGTCACCCCGGCGCAATCGCACGGTCTCGGCCGGGTCGAGGTTGATCAGGCACACCTTGACCTCGCCGCGGTAGCCCGCGTCGACGGTGCCGGGCGCGTTGACGATCGACAACCCGGTGCGCGCTGCCAGCCCCGAGCGCGGGTGCACGAAGCCGGCATGGCCGGCGGGCAGGGCCAGCGCGACCCCGGTAGGCACCACCGCACGCGCGCCGGGCCCCAGCACCACGTCGACGCTAGTAACCAGGTCCGCGCCGGCGTCGTCGTCGTGGGCGTAGGCAGGCAGCGGCAACTCGGGATCGAGGCGTTGGACGAGGATCTCGGGCCGGGTCACGAGGGTGACCATAGTGGGCGTGGCAGGCTGGCGACGTGGCCGAGGGCGAGCGCACCGAGCACACCGAGCGGCTGTGGGCTCCGCCGAGCTGGTGGGCCACCGCGGCAGTGCTGGTTGCCGCGGCCTGGCTCGTGCTGGTCGTGTCCACCCCGGCACTGGTCACCGCGATCGGCACGCTGCTCACCGCCGTGCTGGTGTTCGGCGGCCTGGGCGCAGCCGGCGCGGTCGAGGTGGGCATACGTCGCGATGAGGTCGTGGCCGGCCGGGCACACGTCCCCCTGCACGTGTGCGGCGCGATCGATCCGCTGGACGCCCGGGCCACCCGGGCGGTGCGCGGCCCGGAGGCCGATGCGCGGGCCTACCTGCTGCTGCGCCCCTGGGTGCGGCAGGCGGTGCGCATCGAGTTGTGCGACCCCGACGACCCCACGCCGTACTGGCTCGTCTCGGCGCGGCACCCCGAGCGGATTGCCGCTGCCGTCGTAGCGGCGCGGTCCGTGCCGGGCCGACCACCGACGTAGGGCACGATGACCATGAGCTGGCCGGATACGCGGCCGGTGTTCACGAGCAGACGACGGACGGGAGCGATGTGGTGGGGCGCAAGGTGAAGACGACGTCGGACAACCCGATCGAAGAGGCGCAGGCGCGCGGCGCCACCCGCACCAAGGGTCGGGGGTCGAAGCAGCTGTGGAAGGTCTACAGCAAGGGCGCGACGGTGCTGGCCGGCGTGCTCACCCTGCAGCTGACGCGGTCGGTGTGGCAGCTGGCGACCCGCAAGAAGGCGCCCAACGCACCCGAGCACCCCGACCTCGACATCCGCGAGGCGATCATGTGGGCGGTGCTGTCCGGCGTGACCGCCGAGCTGGTGAAGGTGGCCGTCAGCCGCAAGACCGCGCAGTACTGGGTGCGCTCGACCGGGAACCTGCCCCCAAACATGGATCCGCTGGACGACTAGGCCGCCTCAGTTGCCTCAGGCAGCCCGGTCAGGCAGCCCGGTCAGGCAGCACAGTCGCGGCAGACCGGACCGTGCTTGCCCTGCGTGGCGAGCTGGCTGCGGTGGTGCACCAGGAAGCACGAGGTGCAGGTGAATTCGTCGGTCTGCTTTGGCAGCACCTGCACCGCGAGTTCCTCGTGCGACAGGTCGGCGCCTGGCAGTTCGAAGGCCTCGGCGGCCTCGACCTCGTCCTCGTCGACCTTGCCCGAGTTCTTGTCGTGGCGTCGCGACTTGAGCTCTTCGATGCTGTCTTCGTTGGTTTCTTCCTCGGTCTTGCGAGGTGCGTCATAATCGGTGGCCATCGTTGAAGTCCGGGTTCCTCGAGTCGCTGTCGACGTACGGCGCCCGTCGGCTCCGCACGGTGTTGCTCCCCCGGACCCACGTCCGGAGGGCGCCGATTGTGCCGCATCAGCCACCCGGACACACGTACAAGTCGGCGCGGCGTAATGCGACCCCCGCCACACCCCCGTCTGTGGGTGTGCCAAGGCGGTGCAGGGTGCTCAACAGCGCGTAGCCCGGCGTCATTCCCGTGAGCGACGCCGGGTTTGGGTCGGGGATGTCAGGACGCCGACGCCTTGATCACCTTCAGAAGCCGCAGCGGCTGACCAGCTCGTTCAGGGGCTGCAGCAGGCCCGGAACGGTGGCGAGCACCAGCCGCCGCCCGGGCGGTTCCCCGTCGGCGCCGACGACAACGGCGCCGGCCTCCTCGGCGACCAGACCGCCGGCGGCGAGATCCCACGGGTGCAGTCCCTGCTCGACGTAGGCGTCCACCCTCCCGGCTGCCACGGCACACAGGTCCAGCGAGGCCGCACCGAAACGGCGGATGTCGCGCACCTCAGACAACAGCCGACCGACGGCTATCGCCTGCCGCCGCCGGGTGTCGAGGTCGTAGGAGAAGCCGGTGGCGATCAGGGCCTGGTCCAGCGGCGGTGCCGCGGGCACCCGCAGCGAAGCCACCTCGGTGTCGCGCAGGCCACGCCTGGTGGCGCCGTGGCCGCGGGCGGCCGCGAACTCCTCCCCGGAGGCCACTTCCACCACGCAGCCCGCCACCACGGTCGCGCCCACCCGCGCGGCGACCGACACCGCGTAGGCGGGCAGTCCGTACATGAAGTTGACCGTGCCGTCGATCGGGTCGAGCACCCAGACCACGCCGGTCCGTCCCGGCTCGTCGAGCCCCTCCTCGCCGACGAAGCCGTCGCCGGGCCGCAGCTCGCGCAGCCGGTCGCTGAGCCGCTGCTGCACGGCGGTGTCGAAGGAGGTGACCGGGTCGGTCGGGCTGGACTTGGTGGCGCTGACCGCGACCCGGCCAGCCGGTCGCTCGGTGCGCAGCCAGTCGGCGGCCTCGCGGGACACCGTCACCGCCACCTCGCGCAGGGACTGCGGGCCGGCCGTCACGGCGCCACCGTAGGGGCTGGCGGCCACGCCGGCGCCGCAACCGGATCCGACCCGCACAGCGCCGGTCGATCAGCGCGCGGGTTGGCACAGCACCCCGCCGGGCAGACGTCCCACGACGCCCCCAACCGACCGAGAGCCGCGCCGGTCCGTCGGGGAGCGGCGGCATCGCTGCCGGACCGCTCACCGGCGGCCCGCTCGAGCAGCAGCGTGCGCACCAGCCGTACGAAACGCGGGTCTGTGCCGGGCGTCGGCACCCGGGCGAAGCCGAGACCGAGCTCGGCCGCGGTGGCGGCTGCCTCGGTGTCCAGGTCGTAGACGACCTCCATGTGGTCGGACACGAAGCCGATCGGCACCACGACGACCCCGGTCGCCCGCGCGCCGTCGCCCTCGCTTTCGGCCAGCGCCGCCAGGTGGTCGTTGATGTCCGGCTCCAGCCACGGCACCTGTGGCGGTCCGGAGCGCGAGCAGTACACCAGGTCATGCTGGTACCGCTGCCCGGTCTGGGCCGCTACCTCGTCAGACACCAGCCGGGCTACCTCCTCGTGCTGGCGGGCGTACGCACCCCCGTCCGTGCCGGCGGACCGGCCGCTGGCGCGGTTCATCGCGACCGGGATCGAATGCGTGACGAACACCAGCCGCACCCCGTCCGTGCCCTGGTGGCCGTGGGCCGCGAGGCGCTGCAGGGCGTCGAGGGTGCAGCCGACGAACGGTTCGACGAAACCCGGGTGGTTGTAGTAGTGCCGCAGCTTGTCCAGCCGGGGCGGCGGCATGCCGGTCGCCGACACCTCGGCGACGGCGTCAAAGAGGTTCTCGCGGTACTGACGGCAGCCGGAGTACGACGAGTAGGCGCTGGTGACGAAGCAGGCAACGCGGCGCACTCCGGCGCGCTGCATGTCGCGCACCGTGTCGGCCAGGTAGGGGTCCCAGTTGCGGTTGCCCCAGTAGACCGGAAGGTCGATGTCGTGAGCCGCCAGGTCGGCCCGCACGGCGGCCAGGAGCGCACGGCACTGGTCGTTGATCGGGCTGCGGCCGTCGAAGGCGTGGTAGTGCGCGCCGACCTCCACCAACCGGTCGCGGGGGATGCCGCGGCCACGGGTGACGTTCGCGAGGAACGGCAGCACGTCGGCCGCACCCTCGGGCCCTCCGAACGACACCAGCAGCAACGCGTCGTACGGGTCGGTGCTGGCCCCGGCGGCGTCGGCGGTGGTGACGGTGGCGGGGTCGGGTGTGGTGCCCTCGAGAGGCGCGTCTGTCATCGGCTGGTCGTGATCCCTTCGGCGGCGGCCGCAGCGATCACGGCCCGTAGGCTGGGCAGGCTCTCGGCCCATTGTCGACGCCCATGGACGATCCTCGTGCTCCAGCCCTACCGCCGCATCCTGTCGCTGCCCGGCGCGGTGGCGTTCAGCGCCGCCGGTCTGCTGGCGCGGCTGCCGATGTCGATGACCGGGCTGGGCATCGTGCTGCTGGTCAGCCAGCGCACCGGCTCCTATGGGGACGCCGGCGTGGTGGCCGCCATCACCGTGGTGGCGGCGGCCGCCGCGAACCCACCGCTTGCCCGGTTGCTCGACCGCCGCGGCCAGACCGTCGTACTGCCCGTCGCCGCCGCGGCCTCGGCGTTGGGGCTCTGCGTGCTGATCTGGTCGGTCGAGGCCGGCTGGCCGGTCGGGTGGACGTGGGTGGCCGCAGCCGTCGGCGGGGCGAGTTTCCCGCCGTACGGCTCGGCGGTGCGGGCCCGCTGGTCCGCAGTGGTCGGTGGCCGGGGGCAGCTGACGACCGCGTTCGCCCTGGAGGGGTCGGCCGACGAGGCGGTCTTCGTGGCCGGTCCGGTCATCGTGACCTTCGTCGCGACCAGCGTGCATCCCGCCGCCGGGCTGGCCACCTCGATCGGGTGCGGCCTCGCCGGCGGGCTGGCCCTGGCCGCGCAACGCGGTACCGCCCCCGCACCGGCACCGGTCAGGAGGTCGACGTCGGCCCAGCCCGCGATGCGCTGGGACCGGCTGCTGCCGCTGTGCGTGGTGGCGGCGGGGCTCGGTTGCCTGTTCGGCTCGGTCGAGATCGTCACGGTGGCCTTCGCCGACGAGAGCGGTGACCGCGCCCTCGCCGGTTGGCTGCTGGGTGTCTGGGCAACCGGCAGCCTGCTCGCCGGCCTGACCCTCGGCATGCTGCCCGGCCCGGGCCGCCCGCTGCTGCGGCTGCGAGTCGGTGCGCTGCTGCTGGCCGCCAGCATCGCGCTGGCCGGGCTCGCGACGACCCCACTGGTGCTCGGCGCGCTGTTGCTGGCCTCGGGGGTGACGATCGCGCCGACCCTGATCTCGGCCACCACCCTGGCCGCCACCTACAGCCCGCCCACCCGGCTCACCGAGGGCATCACCTGGGTGACGACGGGGCTCACGATCGGTGTCGCGCCGGGGGCGGCCCTGGCCGGGCTGGCGGTCGACGCCTGGGGGGCGTCTCCCGCCTTCGCGGTGCCGGTCGCGGCCGGGCTGCTCGCGGCGTGTTCGGCGTGGATGATCGGCGACCGCACGGCGAGTCTGGTTGGTCCGGCGGCCGCGGAGGACGAAACTGTCGACAAGTCGTCCGCGCCCGTCGGCGGGGACGTTGGGAGGCGACAGGATGCGTGACCTCGAGCTCGTCGGGCTGAGCGGGGACGCCGAGCACGTCGTGCTGCGCGACGGGCGCGAGGACTTTCGCATTCGCGTCGACGACCGCCTCCGCGCCGCACTCCGCGGCGACCGTGTGCGACTCGGACAGGTGGAGAACAGCATGGACAGTGTGTTGCGCCCTCGAGACATCCAGGCCCGCATCCGGGCCGGCGAGTCACCGGAGGCGGTCGCGGCGGTCGCCCAGGTCTCCCTCGAACGCATCATGGGCTATGCCCTGCCGGTGCTCGCCGAGCGCGAGCACGTGTGCCGGCAGGCACGTCAGTCGGGGTTGCGCCGCAAGCACGCCTCCGGACCGGGCCGCCTGCTGGGCACCGCTGTCGACGAGCATCTGCGCAGCAACGGCTGGGATCCCGAGGCTGCCAGCTGGGATTCGTGGCGCCGCGAGGACGGCCGGTGGTCGGTGACGGTGGCCGCGTCGAGCAACGGCACGCCCGCAACCTTCCTCTTCGATGCCCCGGGGCGTTATGTCGTCGCCCACGACGACGCCGGCCGGCGGCTGGTGGGTGACGAGCCGCCGCTGTCGGTGGAGCCCGAGAGCGACGAGCCACGCTCCGGGCTGCCACCTGTCGGCACCGGTGTCGACAGCGACCAGGTGCGACCGCGCTCCGTCCGGCCAGCGCTGGACGAGCCCACCGACAACAGCTCCGACGAGACGGTCGACCTGGCGGTGCTGAGCGCCGACTTGGCGGCGCTCGAGGCCGAAGCGGCGGCCGCGCACGAAGCCGAGACGCGCGACCAGGACCTCGAGGCGACCGAGAATCCGCAGCCACCGGCCCGCGTCAGCGCGCTCGACCGGCTGCGCCGCCAGCGCGCACAGGCCGATGACCCGTTGCCCTTCGACAGCGACCCGTCGGGCGCCTCGGGAGCCGAGGAGGCATCGGCCGACGACGACGTCGAGGCGATCGCCCGGTTGACGTCGGTGCCCGTCGAGCAGCGGCCGGTGGCGGTCGGCGAGTCCGGCAGCGAACCGGGTGAAGAGCCCCGCCGCCGAAAGAGCAACCGACGCGCCGTTCCCAGCTGGGACGAGATCATGTTCGGGTCGAAGCCTCAGGGCTGATCGCCTCAGGGCTGATCGGCGGCCTCCGGTCAACCGTCGGGTCAACCGGGCGCCGCGCCGGTGGCGACCGGACGGTCGCTGCGTGCCGGGTCGGCCACCCACTCGCTCCACGACCCGGGCCACAGCGACGCCGCGAAACCTGCCACCTCGAGGGCCAGCACCTGGTGGGCGGCTGTCACGCCTGAGCCGCAGTAGACCCCCACCTGGCCGTCGCCGGCTTCGGTCACACCCAGGGCTGCGAACCGGGCCGCCAGGTCCGCAACCGGGAGCATCCGACCGTCGTCGCCGACATTGTCGCTGGTCGGCGCGCTGACGGCACCGGGCATGTGGCCGGCGACCCCGTCCACCGGTTCGACCTCGCCGCGGTAGCGCTGTGCCGCGCGCGCGTCGAGCAGCACACCCGTCCGAGCCACCACGGCCGCCTCGTCGGCACTGAGCCGTGGCATCGCCCCGCAGGCAGGCTCCAGGTCGCCGGTGGCCGGCGGGGTGCCCGGACCGGTCTCCACCGGCTGCCCGGCCGCGAGCCAGGCGTCGTATCCGCCGTCGAGCACGCTGACGTCGCGGTGACCGGCATCGCGGAGCAACCACCAGCAGCGGGCCGCAGCGGTCGCGTCGCGCTGGTCGTAGACGACCACCGGCCGATCGCCACGGACGCCGGCCGAACGCATCGCCGTCGAGAAGGCACGCGGGTCGGGCAACGGGTGGCGGCCGCCCGACCCGGCCGGCGCTGCCAGCTCGCGGTCGAGGTCGACGAACACGGCGGCCGGGAGGTGGCCGAACTCGTAGCCCACCCGCCCCGGCGGGCCGCCGAGCGACCAGCGCACGTCGAGCAGCGTCGGCCCGCCGGCAGCGGCCAGCAGCGCCCGCAGCCGGTCGACGGTGACTAGCGGGCTCATGGCATCTTCTCCGAGGGCATCTTCTCCGAGGTCATCTCGTCCAGGGGCAGCACGTCGGGTGACAGCGAGGCGGCCCGCGCGGGCCGCGGTCAGCCGACGGCGGTGGTGGCGCCGGCACAACACCTCGTAGCCCACGTCTGCTCCCAGGCGGTCGACCGCGTCGACGTCCCCGACGACGACCACCTCGCCCTCGACGACCATCTCTCGCCGGCGACCGTCCGGGCGTTGTGCGGGGCCGGTTCGCCGCACCAACACAGCGCACGGACCTGCAGCACCTCGGTACGGTCGGCGAGCTCCACCAGCCGCATCGAGCCGGGGAACATCCGGGTGCGGAAATCGGTGAGGATTCCGAAAGCGAACACGTCGGTATCGAGCTCGCCGACGACGTGGCTCCAGAAGTCGAAGCCGGCGGCCACCTCGGTCGCGCCGACGTGCAGGCCGAGCCTGCTGGACAAGGTGGCCGCACCGGCGCGGTCGTGCGAGTGAAGCGCCGCCCGACCCGACCCCGGGCGGCACGGTTGTGATCGGTCTGCAGCGCGAGCGTCGACTTGCCGCAGTCCATGGTGCCGGTGAAGAACACGAGGTCAGCCACGGTTGCTGGCTCGCCTCAGGCGCCCACGACGTCGACCAGCAGCGGGACGTACATCTCCGCAGCCGTCAGGGAGCCGTGAAAGCCGCGCATCTTGGCCTCCACCGGGAACCGGCTGTTCGCGATCGCCGCCGAGGTCCCTCGCATCGCCACCAGCACGTCGCCGAGACGGGGGCGCACTGCTGCATCGACCGGACCGAACCAGCCGGCAGCTTCCGCCTGGTCACGGGTGTACACCCAGGCCCGGTCGCCGAGCACCTCGCGCCACGCACCGGCAACGTCGTCGGTTGCCCCCGCGGCGGTGTAGACGTGCCGGAACCGCGCCTCCCCGCCCAGCAGCACCAGCCCGTCGCTGAGCTCCGGCACTGCGTCGACGTCGATCCGGTCGGCGTCGGGCACGTCGACCATGCCGTGGTCACCGGTGACGACCAGCGCCGTGCCGCCGGGGAGGGCCTCGCGCAGCGACCGTGCCTCGCCGTCGAGGCGCCGCAGCGCCTGCCTCCACTGCTCGGAGCCGCAGCCGTGCTCGTGCCCCGCGTGGTCCAGCCGCGAGCTGTAGGTGTAGGTCAACGACCCGGGGATCTCGGCCGCGTCGGAGACGCAGCCGATCCGCTCCCAGGCGGAGTTCGCCTCGACATAGTCGGCGCCCCGCTGGCTGATCCGGGTCAGCCCCGACCCGACGAATGTGGAGCGGCTGACGACGGTCGCGGCGGCACCGAAGGCCCGCATCCGGCCGAAGACGGTGGGGTGCGGCTGCCACTGCGTGGGGTCGACGGCGGCGTCCCACGTGAGCGCGTTGAGCAACGCCCCGGTACCGGGGATGCGAGCGGTGTAGCCCACGACGCCGTGCCGACCGGGCGGCAGCCCGGTCCCGAGACTGGTGATGCTGCTCGCGGTCGTGGACGGCACACACGCGGTCATGGGCGGTCGCTCCGCCGTGCGCAGGCCGGCGAGGTAGGGGGCCTCGTCGGGGTGCTCGTCGAGCAGTTCCGCGCCCAGCCCGTCGAGCAGCATCACCACCCACGACGTCGCCGCCGGCAGACCCAGAACGTCGTCGAACTCCGGGACACCGCACCGGGCCGCGATCGCCGGGAGAAGCTCGGCAATCGTGCGGCGGTCGTGCGCGGGCAGGACGGGCTCGCCAGGCTGCATCGGATCGAGCCTCAGGGTCGTGCGGACGAGTCAGACAGCGCGCGCGCGAAGTCGAGCAGGCGTTGCACCGCGTCGGCGCCATCGGCCGCTGCGCTGACACGGATCGAGAAGTCGTCGGCGGTGAGCGTCCCAGCGTAGCCGTGGTCGGCCTCGCACTCGGGGTCGGCGCACTGTGCCGGCTCCATGTCGATGCGGCGGACCGCACCCCAGGCGACGGTGAGGACCGCCTCGCTCGGCAGGCCCCCGCCGGTGCGGCCGGCGTCGGGCGCCGGGTGGGCCACCATGCGCTGCACGACCACCGAGCGGATGGCGGTCAGGGCGACCGACTCGGTCGTCGTCGCGGTGTACGGGGCGGGCAGCAGGTCGTCGGGTGGGTGCTCGTCGGTGTGCGCGACGACCAGCCGGGTGGGGGTCAAGACGACCACCGTGACGTGGCGGCGCACCTCGTCGTGGTCGAAGGTCGCCTCGTGGTGCACCAGGTGCTCAACCACCCCCTCCCCCGCGACCGCCGCCTCGACACCCTCGGCGACGGCGTCGGGGTAGTAGCCCGCCGCGTCGATGGCCGAGCGCAGCGACCCGGCCCCGTCGCCCGCGGGCTCGCCGCGGCCGGTCGGGCGCTTGTCCTGCGCCTCGTGGGATCGTCGAACGCGTCGGCCGTCTGCCATGGCGAACAGTCTCGCACGCACGTTCTCAGCTGGGGATCGTGTCGCCCGGCATTCGCGCCAGCCGGCGCACGAACAGGTCGCTGCGGGCATCACCGACCGGCCCCACCCGGGCTCGGGCGTCGAGGACCGACAGGTCTGCGGCGGAGGCCATCACCAGCGGCAGGTCGACGGCGACCAGCTGCGGCAGGTCGTTCTTCAGCCGAGCAATGCGCTGGACCAGGTCCTCGACCAGGGCCAGGTCGACCGGGTCGTTGCCGCGGTAGCCCGTCAGCATTGGAGCCGCGCGCAGCTCACGCACCATCGCGGCGGCGTCGGCGTCGGTCATCGGGGGTATCCGGTAGGCCCGGTCACCTAGCAGCTCGCTGGGAGCCCCGGCGAGTCCGAAGGCCACCAGCGGCCCGAACAACGGGTCCTCCACGCCCTGCACGGTCACCGGCAGCCCCCTCGGGGCCATCTTCTGCACCACGAGGTGGCCCGCCCGGATGTCGGTCATGCCGGCGGTGATCGCCTGCCATGCCTGGCGCATCTCCTGCTCGTCATCGATGCCGCGCCAGACGTAGGCAAGGTCCGGGCGCAGCTTCAGCTGCTCGGCCTGCGCCTTGAGCACCACGTCCCAGCCGAGCTCGCGGCCGGCTGCCACCGCCGCGTCCAGGGAGTCGACCGGGGTCTGTTCCCACACGTCAACGCCGTACGCGGCCAGCACCGCCCGGGTCTGGTCGCGATCGAGCGCGGCGCCGTCCGGCGAGGCGAGCACCGCCCCCTCGACGATGCGGCGAGCCTCCGCGGCACGCACGTCGTCGTACCGGCGCACCTCGCCGGCGGGGGTGTCGAGCCAGCGTGCATAGGTCACCACCCGCGCCAGCGCCCGGACCGCTGCCTCGACCGCCGGGTACGACGGCACCGAACCGCGACCCGGCGCCCCCTCGACGTCGCGGACCCGCAGCAGCTCGGGTACCCCTTCATTCCCGAGGAAGGAGGACACGATCGGCTTCTCCGACTGCTCACCCACCGCGGCGAGCACGTCGGCGACGTCCTCGCCGCCGGCCTCGAACGGCGGCACGTACACGACCACCACGGCATCGGTGCCCGGGTCGTCGATCGCCAGGTCGACCGCCCGCTCGAAGTGGTCGGCGGTCGCGTCGGCACCCAGCGCCACCAGGTCGGCGACCGTCAGGCCTACCGCCGCGGCGGCGTCGGCGGCCAGCAGCCCCACGGCGTCGGAGTTCCCGATGACCGCCACCCGGGGTCCACGCGGCAGCGGCTGGTATGCGAGCAGCTGGCCCACGTCGAACATCTCGTCGAGCCGGTCGACCTGGATGACGCCCGCCTGCCGGAACATGGCATCGACAGCGGCCGCCGGCACCTCACTGTGTCGCACCGCATGACCCACCGGGACGCCCTGGGTGGAGCGGCCAGACTTGACCGCGACCACCGGCTTGCGACGCGAGACCCGGCGCGCGATGCGCGAGAACTTGCGTGGGTTGCCGATGGACTCCAGGTACAGCAGCACGACCTCGGTGGCGTCGTCCTCCTCCCAGTACTGCAGCAGGTCGTTGCCGGACACGTCGGCCCGGTTGCCCGCCGAGACGAACGTCGAAAGCCCGATTCCACGCCTGGCGACGCTCTCCAAAATGGCCGTCCCCAGTGCGCCGGACTGGCAGAAGAAGCCGACCCGGCCGCGGGCCGGCATCAGCGGTGAGAGGGAGGCGTTGATGCGCACACCGGGGGCGGTGTTGATGATCCCGAGGCAGTTCGGACCGACCAGGCGAAGCCCGTAGCTGCGGGCCAACCCGAGCAGCTGGCGCTGATGCTGGCGGCCCTCCTCGCCCGTCTCGGCGAATCCGGACGAGATCACGACGAGGCCGCGGACACCCTTGGCGGCGCAGTCGAGCACCACGTCGGTCACGGCCTCGGCCGGCACCGCCACCACCGCCAGGTCGACGTCGCCGGGAATCTCCTGCACCGAGCCGAACGCCGGCAGACCGGACACCGCCTCCGCCTGCGAGTTCACCGCGTGGACGGCGCCGGTGAAGTCGCCCAGCACCAGGTTGCGCACCAACCGCCGACCCACGGTGTCTTGTCGCCGGCTGGCGCCGACGACCGCCACGCTGTGCACCTCGAAGAACGATCGCATCGACTCCGCCTCGGCCCGATGTTCGCGGGCCAGCAGCACGCCGACCGCGGTGTCGGTCTGCTCGATGGGGAACTCCATGCGCAGAACACCGTCCGACACCTGGTCGGAGACCCGGTAGCCCTGCTCACGGAACACCTGGATCATCGCCCGGTTGTCTGGCAGCACGTCGGCGACGAAGCGACGCAACCCCCGGTCCCGGGCCGCCTGTGCCAGGTGCTCCAGCAACAGCTGGGCCAGCCCGCGACCCTGGTGCGCGTCCTCCACCAAGAAGGCGACCTCGGCCTGCTCGTCGTCCTCCGCCTCGTAGCGAGCCACCCCGATGATGTCGGCACCCAGGACGGCGACGAGCGCCACCCGGCGGTCGTGGTCCACGGTCGTGAAGCGTTCAACGTCTCGATCGGACAGCCGGGGGTACGGCGCGAAGAAGCGCAGGTACTTGGACTCCTCGGAGACCCGACCGTAGAAGCTGACCAGCCGTTCGGCGTCGCTGGGCCGGACCGGACGCAGCCGCACCGGTCGCCCGTCGCGCAGGACGACATCGGCCTCCCAGGCCCGCGGGGAGGCCTCCGGGTCGCCGCTCATGTCCCCGAACCTATCGGCCGGACCGGCGGCCGGCGTCGCGGACAGTTGTCCAACGGGGCTCGTGCGGGCCAGACTGACCGGTCATGATCGACAACGCCACAACGTCCTTGCGTCGGGTCCGTGACCTGCTGATCGCCCACCGCGAGGATCCCGTCGCCGCCCGACAGGCCTTCGAGTGGCCCCGGCCGGAGCTCTTCAACTGGGCCACCGACTGGTTCGACGTGCTGGCGGCCGAGCAGCCGGCGCATACAGCGTTGTGGCTCGTTGAACCCGATGGCGCCGGGGAGGGGTTGCGGCACACCAAGGTGTCCTACGCCGACATGTCCCGCCGGTCCGACGAGGTGGCGGGCTGGCTGTGGTCGCTGGGCGTGCGCCGCGGCGACCGGGTGCTGCTCGTGCTGGGCAACGTGGAGCCGTTGTGGGAGCTGATGCTCGCCTGCACCCGCCTCGGCGCGGTGATGATCCCCGCGACGACGTTGCTCTCGACTGCCGACCTCGCCGACCGGGTCGAGCGGGGCGGGGTTGCGGTCGCGGTCGCGTCGGTCACCGACGCCGACCGCTTCGGCGACGTCGCAGCCGGCTGCGTCCGGATCGCGGTGGCCGACTCCACCACCGCTGCAGCCCCTGCCGGCTGGGTCGCGTACGGCGACAGCGAGGGCCACGCCGGGCTCGAGCGGGTGCTGGCCGCCGGCGGGGGCCGGCTGGAGCCGACCCGGGCCGACCAGCCGCTGCTGCTGTACTTCACGTCGGGAACAACCGCGCAGCCCAAGCTGGTCACCCACACGCACGTGTCGTACCCGGTCGGGCACCTGTCGACGATGTACTGGCTGGGGCTGCAGAGCAGCGACGTGCACCTGAACATGTCGTCGTCGGGGTGGGCCAAGCATGCCTGGTCGTGCGTCTACGCCCCGTGGAACGCGGGCGCCACCGTCGTGGTGCATGCAGCGCCGCGCTTCGAGGCTTCGGCGCTGCTTCGGGTGCTGGTCGAGTGCGGTGTCAGCACGTTCTGCGCGCCGCCGACGGTGTGGCGGATGCTGGTGCAGGAGGACCTCACCGCCTACCAGCCGGTGCTGCGGGAGGTGGCGGCCGCCGGTGAGCCGCTGAACCCCGAGGTCATCGACCGGGTCCGGCAGGCGTGGGGGCTGACGGTGCGCGACGGCTTCGGCCAGACGGAGACGACCGCGCAGGTCGGGAACACCCCGGGTCAGCCGGTCAAGCCCGGTTCGATGGGGCGCGCGCTACCCGGCTACGAGATCGTTCTGGTCGACCCCGTGAGCGGAGAGTGCGGGGACGACGGGGAGATCTGCGTCGAGCTGTCACCCCGCCCGCTCGGGGTGATGGCGGGCTACGCCGGCGACGACGAGCTGACCGCCGAGGCGACCCGCGGCGGTGTGTACCACACCGGCGACGTGGCAACCCGCGACGAGGACGGCTACCTGACCTACGTCGGTCGCGCGGACGACGTCTTCAAGGCCAGTGACTACCGGATCAGCCCGTTCGAGCTCGAGAGCGTGCTGGTGGAGCACCCGGCGGTGGCCGAGGCCGCGGTGGTGCCGTCACCGGACGAGCTGCGGATGGCCGTGCCGAAGGCCTTCGTGGCGCTGGCCGGCGGCCACCAACCCGACCGCGACACCGCCAGGTCGATCCTGGCGCACGCGCGGGAACGGCTGTCGCCGTACAAGCGGGTGCGCCGGCTGGAGTTCGCCGACCTGCCCAAGACCGTGTCGGGCAAGATCCGCCGCGTCGAGCTGCGCCAGGCCGAGGCCGACCGGGCAGCCCACGGGGCAGACGGCTCGTCGGAAACGTGGAGCGACGCCGACTTCCCCGAGCTTCGCACCTGACGAGCGGCGGCTTCTCAACCGACGGCCCGACGGCCCGACGGCGCCGGTCACGGCGTGCGCAGCGCTTCGACGACGGCAGCCATGTCCTCGCTTCCGTGTCCGGCCGCGACGGCACGCTCAAGGACCGCCGCCACCGCATCGGCGACGCCCAGCCGCCCGCCCGCCCGCGAGACCGCGGCCCGCACCAGCCCGGCATCCTTGGCCGCCATCGCCAGCGGAAACGCGACCGGGTAGTCGCGGGCCACCATCGCGCCGCCCTTGAGCTGGGCGTACGGGGCGCCAAGCGGACCGCCGTCGATGGTGTCGAGGAAGACCGCGGGGTCGACGCCGACGAGCTCGGCCAGGCGGATCGCGTCGGCGAGCGCGGCCAGCAACCCCAGCAGCCAGGCGTTGAGCACCAGCTTGAGCCTGCTCGCCTCGCCCACCGTGTCGAACCAGGTGGTGCTCGAACTGACGGCGTCCAGCACGACCGCACAGCGCTCGCGTACGGCCACCGGACCGGCAGCGAGGACGGCCAGCTGGCCGGACTCTGCCGGTTGACGGGTTCCGGCGACGGGGGCGTCGACGAAGCCGACGCGGTGCTGGCCCGCCAGCGCCGCCAGCCGGTCGCAGCCCTCGACCCCGACGGTGCTCATCTGCACCCAGACCGCGTCCGGGCCCACCGCATCCAGCACCATGCCGCCGTCGAGCGCGCCCGCCACCGCATCGGCGTCGGCGAGCATCGTGACCAGCAGGTCGCAGCCGTCGGCCGCCTCGGCGGCCGAGCCGGCGATGCGCAGCCCGTGCCGGGCCAGCGGCGCTGCCTTGTCGGCGGTGCGGTTCCACACCGTGACCTCGGCGCCCGCGGCCGCGGTGTTGCGCGCCATCGGCGCTCCCATCACCCCGGTGCCGAGCCAGCCGATCCGCAGCGCTGCGTCCATGTGGCGAGCCTCGCGCCCGACTCGCGGCGGCGCAACCCGCGTGCCGGGCCCGGCTGTCGGTGGTGGCCGACCACAATGAGGCCCATGGCCCGCCGCACCACGACCCCCGCCCCGGACGACTTCGAGGAGCACGTCGTCGACATCGACGTGGGCGAGGAGATGCGCACCAGCTTCCTCGAGTACGCCTACTCGGTCATCTACTCACGCGCGTTGCCGGATGCGCGTGACGGGCTCAAGCCCGTGCAGCGCCGCATCCTGCACACCATGAGCGAGCTCAACCTCAGACCAGACCGCGGCCACGTCAAGAGCGCGCGAGTCGTCGGCGAGGTCATGGGCCGGCTGCACCCGCACGGTGACGGCGCCATCTACGACGCCCTCGTACGCCTGGCGCAGCCGTGGTCGATGCGGCTGCCGCTGGTCGACGGGCACGGCAACTTCGGCAGCACCGACTCCGGTCCGGCCGCGATGCGCTACACGGAGTGCCGGATGGCCCCGCCGGCGGTGGCGATGACCACGTCCATCGACGAGGACACCGTCGACTTCAAACCGAACTACGACAGCCGCGAGACCGAGCCGGTGGTGCTGCCGGCCGCCATCCCCAACCTGCTGGTCAACGGTGCGGCCGGCATCGCCGTCGGCATGGCCACCAACATGGCCCCGCACAACCTGGTGGAGGTGGTTGCGGCGCTGCGGCACCTGATCAGCCACCCCCGAGCCGACCTTGATGCGGTGATGCGCTTCGTGCCCGGCCCCGACCTGCCCACCGGCGGCAAGATCATCGGTCTCGGTGGTGTCCGCGACGCCTACGACACCGGTCGTGGGTCGTTCAAGATGCGCGCCACGGCCCGCATCGAGTCGGTGTCGGCCCGCCGCAAGGGCATCGTGGTCAGCGAGCTGCCGTACGGCGTGGGCCCCGAGAAGGTGATCGAGCGGATCAAGTCGCTGGTGCTGGCCAAGAAGCTGCAGGGCATCGCCGCCGTCAACGACTATTCCGACCTCAACGACGCGCTGCGGCTCGTCATCGAGGTCAAGAACGGGTTCAATCCCGAGGCGGTGCTCGAGCAGCTGTACCGGCTGACTCCCATGGAGGACTCGTTCGGCATCAACGCCGTCACGCTCGTGGACGGTCAGCCGCGGACCCTGGGACTGCTCGAGCTGTTGCGGGTCTACCTCGACCACCGCCGGGACGTGGTGCGGCGGCGCAGCAGCTACCGCCGCGGCCGGGCCGCCGACCGGCTGCACCTGGTGGAGGGTCTGCTGCTGGCGATCCTCGACATCGACGAGGTGATCCAACTCATCCGCGGCAGCGACGACGCTGCCCAGGCGCGCGAGCGGCTGATGAGCGTGTTCGACCTGTCCGAGCTGCAGGCAGCCCACATCCTCGACCTCCCGCTGCGCCGGCTCACCAAGTTCTCCCGCCTCGAGCTGGACCGTGAGCAGGCCGAGCTGCGCTCGGCGATCGCCGAGCTGGACGCGATCCTGACCGACGCGAAGCTGCTCGACCAGGTGGTGGGTGCCGAGCTGTCCGAGGTGGCCAAACAGTTCGGTACGCCGCGGCGCACGGTCCTGCTCGAGTCGGCCGGTCAGTCGGCCCCCGCCAGCACGCCGCTCGAGGTCAGCGACGACCCGTGCCTGGTGCTGTTGGGTGCCACCGGCCTGCTCGCGCGCACCACCACCGACGCCGCGCCCGGCAGCGGCGGTGCCCGCAACCGCCACGACGCGGTGCTCTCGGTCGTGCCCGCGACCGCCCGCGGCCAGGTCGGCGCGCTGACCACCACGGGGCGCATGCACCGCCTCGACGTCGTCGACCTGCCGACGCTGCCCGGCACCGCGCACGCGCCGCACCTGCAGGGTGGGGCGCCGGTCAGCGAGTTCCTCGCGCTGGCCGGCGAGGAGCGGGTGCTGTGCCTGATCGGGCTCGACGAGCCCGCCGGTGCCGTGCTCGGCACGGCCCGGGGGGTGGTGAAGCGCGTCCAGCCGGACTACCCGGGCAACAAGGACGTCTGGGACGTCGTCCGCCTCGAGGACGGCGACCGGGTGGTCGGAGCCGCCCAGCTCCGAGACGATGCGGTCGCGGACACCGCGCTCGTCTTCGTCACTGCCGATGCCCAGCTGCTGCACTTCGCCGCCTCCGCGGTACGCCCCCAGGGCCGCGCCGGTGGCGGGGTCGCCGGCATCCGACTGGCGGCGGGCGTCGCTGCCGTCTTCTTCGGCGCAGTGCGGGACCCCGATGACGCCGTGGTCGTCACCGTGGCCGGCGCAGCCAGCGCCCTGCCTGGCACCGAGACCGGCACGGTCAAGGTCACCCGGTTCGGGGCCTACCCTTCGAAGGGCCGCGCCACCGGCGGCGTCCGCTGCCACCGGCTGCGCGCCGGCGCGGACCGTTTGCTGCTGGCCTGGGTGGGGTCCGGCCCGCCGCTGGCAAGCGGCAGCAGCGGCGGCGTGGTCGAGCTGCCGCCAGTCGACGACCGGCGCGACGGCTCCGGCGCGCCGGTCGACCAGCCCATCAGCGCCGTCGCGGCCCCGGTCGCCACCCAGGCGCCGACCGACGTCGTCTGAGCGCGCTCGGATAGGACGCGTGCGTACGCATGAGAGGCTGCAGGGATGCCGCTGACCCGAACCACCCGTGCCCTGGCCGTGCTCGCGGTGGCGGTGCTGCCGGTTGCGGCCGGCTGTTCAGGTGACGGCGACGACGCGCCGCCCGAGCCGGATGTGTCGAGCCGGCTCGAGTCGGCGCGTGCGCAGCTCGACGAGGCCACCAGCCTGCAGGTCCGACTGGTCTCCGACAACGTGCCCGACGGCACCGTGGGTCTGATCGAGGCGGACGGCGTCGGAAACCACGACCCGGCCTTCGAGGGGGTCGTCACCGTCGTCACCGGTGGCCTCGGCCAGGTCGACGCCGACGTCGTGTCCGTGCGGGGCGACGTCGAGGCCAAGGTCGGCTTCGTACCGACGTACGCCCCGGTCGACCCCGACGACCTGGGAGCGCCGGACCCGGCCGCCCTGCTGTCGACCGAGAACGGTGTGTCCTCGTGGCTCACGCAGACCGAGAAGCCGGTGGCCGGCGAGGACAGTCGCGACGGCGAGGTGATCGTGACCGGTGTCAGCGGAACGCTGCCCGGAGCGGTCGTGAAGCAACTGATCCCCACCGCCGACGACACCGCCGACTTCGACGTCGTCTACCGGCTCACCGACGACGATGCCCTGCGAGACGCCGCCATCACCGGTCCGTTCTACCCCGACGGTGCCGACGTCACCTACGACCTGACAGTCACCACCTCGGACCAGCCGGTCGACATCGAGCTGCCGTCGAAGTCCGACACCGGCAACGGCGCCTGACGGCACCGTGCCGAGATCACGGGGCGAACCGGGGGTCGACCCTCGCAGCCGGCTGCTGCTCGGCCTGGCCGCGGTGGCGGTCGCCTTCGCCGCCGCGGACACCTACGTGGTGGTCCTCGCGCTGCCGGACATGATGGCTGCCGCCGGCCTGTCGAGCGAGCAACTGCAGCGGGCCGCACCGCTGATCTCCGGTTTCCTGCTCGGGTACGTCGGCGCGCTGCCGCTCATCGGGCGCATCGCGGACCTGCGGGGCCGCACACCGGTGTTGGTCGGGTCGCTGGTCGTCTTCGCGATCGGTTCGCTGGTGACGGCGGCGGCCTACGACCTGCCCTCGATGGTCACCGGCCGCTTCGTGCAGGGCGTTGGTGGCGGCGGCCGGGTGCCGGCCACGTTGGCGCTGGTTGCCGACCTGTGGCCGGTCGAGCGGCGCGGGCTTCCCCTCGGTGTCGTCGGCGCGGTGCAAGAGCTCGGCTCGGTGCTCGGCCCGCTGTTCGGGGCGGTGGTGCTTGCGCTGGCCGACTGGCGGGCCATCTTCTGGATCAACCTCGCGGTGTCGCTGGCCCTGACCGCAGCCCTCGTCACGGCGACGTCGGCACCGGCCGCCGACCTCCCCGGCGCGGCCGGGGAGACGGCAACACCGCCACACCGGTTCCGGCCCGACTGGCCCGGTGCTGTGCTGGCCGTCGTCGCACTCCTCGCCCTGGCCACCGTGCTGCGGCAACCCGACGCCATGGTCACCGACGTCTCGCTGGGGCGGGCTTTCCTGCCGGTGGCCGGCGACTCGCGCTGGCTCAGCCCACTGGCGTTCGCGGTCTATGTCCTGCTCGTCGCCTTCGGCGTCCGCCAGCTCACCGCCCGCCGCCCGCTGCTGGCATGGCGCGAGTGGGGCGCCACCTTGGACCAGACCGACCTGCTCGGTGGGCTGCTGCTCGCGACGGCGCTGGCAGGGGTGATCGTGGCGTTCGCGTCGGCCGACCCGGAGGTGGCGGCGCTGTCCGCAGGCGGGGGGTGGTGGCTGCTGGTGGGCGTGCTGGGTGCGGCGGCCTTCGCCCGCCGGCAGCTGACGTCCAGCCATCCCCTGGTTCCCCGTGGCAGCCTGCACGCGCTGGGAGCACGCGGCGCGGTCGTTGTCTCGTTCCTCGTCGGTGCCGCGCTGATCGCCGCGCTCGTGGACATCCCCTTCTTTGCCCGGTTGACGGTCTATGGGGACTCCCAGCTCGACGCTGCGCTCGTCCTGGTCCGCTTCCTCGCCGCCCTGCCGGTCGGAGCCGTCGTCGGCGGCCTGCTCACCCGCCGCTTCGCCGTCGGCCCGCTCACGGCTGTCGGGATGGGTCTGGCGGTGGCCGGTTTCGTCTGGATGGCTGCCTGGGACGCCGACGCGCTGAGGTCCCCGCTGGCGACCGTGCCGCTCGTGCTGGCCGGCCTCGGCTTCGGGCTGGCGCTGGCGCCGGTGAACGCCGCGCTGCTGGCGCTCACCGCACGCGACGTGCACGGAATCGCCAGTGCCCTGCTCGTCGTGGCCCGCATGGTGGGGATGCTGGTCGGCATCTCGGTGCTCACCACGCTCGGCCTGCGCCGCTTCTACGCCGTCGCCGAGGAGATCCCGCCGGTGGCCGAGCTGTGCCCGGACGACCCGACGTCCTGCCCTGCGTTCGGCGAGGCGCTGCGTCTGGCGGGTCTCGAGCAACTCGAGGTGGTGTTTCTCGGCGCGGCGACCTGCGCGGGGCTGGCCGGAGCGCTGGCGCTGGTCGTCTTCGGCGGGGTGCCCCGCCCCGGCCGCTGAGCCGCCGTCAGACGTCGATGCGGTCGGCGTCCAACTCGTAGGCGTTCGCCACGATGAACTCCTTTCGCGGCGCCACGTCGTTGCCCATCAACAGCTCGAACACCTGGTCGGCCGCCGCCGCGTCGTCGACGGTGATGCGCCGTAGCGTGCGGCGCCGGGGGTCCATCGTCGTCTCCGCCAGCTGGGCTGCGTCCATCTCGCCGAGGCCCTTGTAGCGCTGGATCGGGTCCTTCCACCGCTGGCCGCGTCGGGTGAGCTCGGCCAAGCGTCGCTGCAGCTCGGCGTCGGTGTAGGCGTAGACGTACCTGTCCTGGCCCTTGCGCGGCGAGGTCAGCTCGATGCGGTGCAGCGGCGGCACGGCGGCATACACCCGGCCCTCGTCCACCAGCTCGCGCATGTACCGAAACAGCAAGGTGGCCAGCAGGCAGCGGATGTGTGCGCCGTCGGAGTCGGCGTCGGCCATGAAGATGATCCGGCCGTAGCGCACCTGCTCGAGGTCGAACGTCCGGCCGCTGCCGGCCCCGATGACCTGGATGATGGCCGCGCACTCGGCGTTCTTGAGCATGTCGCCGGTGCTGGCCTTCTGCACGTTCAAGATCTTGCCGCGGATCGGCAGCAGCGCCTGGTACGCCGCGTCACGTGCCAGCTTGGCGGTGCCGAGCGCGGAGTCCCCCTCGACGATGAACAGCTCGGAGCGGTCGGTGTCGTTGCTGCGGCAGTCGGCCAGCTTGGCCGGCAGCGCGCTGGACTCCAGCGCGTTCTTGCGGCGCTGGTTGTCACGCTGCTGGCGGGCCATCACCCGGGTCCGCGCGGCCGTCACGACCTTCTCCAGCACCGTGCGGGCGGCCGCCTTGTCGCCGCGGCGGGTCGAGCCGAGGAAGCTCTTGAGCTCGCTGCTGACGACCCGGTTGACGATCCGCGTCACCGCGGGGGTGCCGAGCACCTCCTTGGTCTGACCCTCGAACTGCGGCTCGGCCAGCCGCACGGTCACCACCGCCGTGAGCCCCTCGAGCACGTCGTCCTTGGTGACGTCGGGATCGCCGTTCTTCAGCAGCCGACCCTGGCGCAGCACCTCGTTGCACGTCTTGACGAGCCCCCGCTCGAACCCGTTGACGTGGGTGCCCCCCTTGGGGGTGGCAATGATGTTGACGAACGAGCGCAGCTCGGTGTCCCACCCCTGACCCCACCGCAGCGCCACGTCGACCTGGACCTCGCGGTCGACGTCTTGGGGGGTCATGTGCCCGGTCTCGTCGAGCAGGGGCACGGTCTCGGTGAAGTGCTCGCTCCCCCGCAGCCGGAGCACGGCGGTGACCGGCTCGTCGTTGGCGAGGAACTCGCAGAACTCGGCGATACCGCCCTCGTGCCGGAAGCGTTCCTCCCGTGGCCCCGACCCGTCAGCGCCCCGCTCGTCGCGGATGACCAGCTCGAGGCCGGGCACCAGAAACGAGGTCTGGCGGGCCCTGGTGAGCAACTCGTCGTAGGCGAAGCCGGCTCCCCGCACGAACACCTGCGGGTCGGGCCAGTACCGGATGCGGGTCCCGGTGGTGGCCTTGCCGACGCGCTTGACCCGGGTCAGGCCGCTCGCCGCGGTGAACGCCGCACCCGGCCCGCCGCCGTCAAAGCGGCCGGCGTCGCCACGTCGGAACGAGGTGGCCCAGCGCGCACCGCCCTTGTCCACCTGAACGTCGAGCCGGGCCGACAGCGCGTTGACGACCGAGGCGCCCACGCCGTGCAGTCCCCCGGTCGCCACGTACGAGTCGCCACCGAACTTGCCGCCGGCGTGCAGCTTGGTGAAGACCACCTCGACGCCCGACAGGCCGGTCTTCGGCTCGGTGTCGACCGGGATCCCGCGACCGTCGTCGACCACCTCGGCGGACCCGTCCGCGTGCAGCACGACCTCGATCAGGTGGCACACACCCGCCAGCGCCTCGTCCACAGCGTTGTCGATGATCTCCCACAGGCAGTGCATCAGCCCACGGGTGTCGGTGGAGCCGATGTACATGCCCGGTCGCTTGCGCACAGCCTCCAGCCCCTCCAGAACGAGGAGGTTGCGCGCGTTGTATGCGGTGTCGATGACGGCTCCCTGTAACGGCGGCCGGTGCCGCGTGACCGCAGCGTACCCAGGCGCAGGGACACCGCGACGGCAGCGCGCCGGTGGGTCGCCGACGTCGGCCATACGGTGGATTGTCTTGGGCGTGGCGCACACCATGTGCAACCAGACGGGTCCACGATGCGAAGATGAGTGGCGACCACACCACGGTCGAGGCAGTATCGAAGCACCGATGACGGCTGGCGACGAGGCCAGGAGTCTCGGCGGATGGTTCCGGCGGGCACAGATCACATCTTCGTGAAGTGCACGGCGGGAAGCCTGAAGCGTGGTTCGATGTTGGAGTCCGTGTGGGCGCGGGTGTGCTGCCCGACCCACCGAACCGAGACGGAAACGAGGTCAGACGTGACGACTGCAGTTGCTCCGGGTCCAGCCCTCACCACCGCGGACCGCTGCGACCGCTGTGGGGCGCAGGCATACCTTCGAGTCGAGATGCCCAGCGGTGCGGAGCTGTTCTTCTGCGCCCACCACGGCCGCGAGCACAACGATGCCCTGCGCGCGGTAGCGACCACGATCCAAGACGAGACCGAGCGGCTGCAGGACGCTCCCGCAACCGACACCGAGAGCTGAGCCGCACGCCACACCACGTCCGCGGGCCCCGGGTCAACCGACCCGGGGCCGCGTGCTGTCTGCGGGTGACCGCGAGCCCATACTGCCCCCATGCAGGTCTGGGTGTCGGTGCTGACGGGCCTGCTGATCGTGATCGGTCTGGTCGGCGTCGTCGTCCCCGTGCTGCCGGGGCTGCTGCTGGTGTGGGCAGCGGTGGCGGTGTGGGTGGTCGTCGAGGCCGACACACCGGCGTACATCCTGTTGGGCGCGGCCACCGCCATGGCCGTGGCTGCGGGGGTGTTGAAATACGTCATACCCGGGCGCCGGCTGCGACGAGCGGGGGTCCCCGAGCGGACCCTGATGTACGGGGCGCTGGCGGCGGTCGTGGGCTTCTTCGTCATCCCCGTGATCGGGGTGGTGGTCGGTTTCGTCGCCGGCGTCTACGTCGCCGAGCGGCAGCGGCTGGCCGATCGCGCGGCGGCCCGTGCCTCGACAGGGCATGCGCTGCGCGCGGCGGGGTTGTCCATCCTGGTCGAGCTGACCGCCGCCCTGCTCATCGCGGCGGGGTGGTTGGGTGTGCTGGCGGTCGCGTGACGGCGCCGGTCACCGCCGAGGGTTCCCCACGGGCTAGCGGGCGCCCTTTCGCTTGGCGGCGTAGCTCTTGGCCTGCTCGACACCGCGCTTGAGCTTGGCCTGGTTCTCCGGCTTGCGTACCTCGTCGATCACCTTCTTGGCGATACCGATCTGGGCAATGCGACCCAAAATGCTCACTGCCACTCAACTCCTTCGTCCGGTCATGTCATCGGCAGGTGGTGCCGCTGCCGCACGTGGTAGGTGGGCGTGAGTCTAGACAGCCGGGTGCCGTCAGGGCACGGGGGCTCGCGACCTGTGGGCTGTCAGTCCAGGTAATCGCGCAGCACTTGCGACCGGGACGGGTGGCGCAGCTTGCTCATCGTCTTGGACTCGATCTGGCGGATGCGCTCACGGGTGACGCCGTAGACCTTGCCGATCTCGTCCAGCGTCTTGGGCTGGCCGTCGGTGAGCCCGAAACGCATCGACACCACACCCGCCTCCCGCTCGGACAGCGTGTCCAGCACGGCGTGCAGCTGCTCCTGCAGCAGGGTGAAGCTGACGGCGTCCGCCGGGACGATCGCCTCGGAGTCCTCGATCAGGTCACCGAACTCCGAGTCGCCGTCCTCACCCAGCGGGGTGTGCAGGCTGATCGGCTCCCGACCGTACTTCTGCACCTCGACGACCTTCTCCGGGGTCATGTCGAGCTCGGCGGCGAGCTCTTCCGGGGTCGGCTCGCGACCGAGGTCCTGCAGCATCTGCCGCTGGACCCTGGCGAGCTTGTTGATCACCTCGACCATGTGGACCGGGATGCGGATCGTGCGCGCCTGGTCGGCCATCGCCCGGGTGATGGCCTGGCGGATCCACCAGGTGGCGTAGGTGGAGAACTTGTAGCCCTTGGTGTAGTCGAACTTTTCCACCGCGCGGATGAGACCCAGGTTGCCCTCCTGGATCAGATCGAGGAACAGCATCCCGCGGCCGGTGTAGCGCTTGGCCAGGCTGACCACCAGGCGCAGGTTGGCCTCCAGCAGATGGTTCTTGGCGCGTTGACCGTCCTCGGCGATCCAGCGCAGCTCGTCCAGGAGCTTGGCGGACATCTTGCCGCCCTTGGCGAGCTTCTCCTCGCTGAACAGACCACCCTCGATCCGCTTGGCGAGCTCGACCTCCTGGGCGGCGTTCAGCAAGGAGACCTTGCCGATCTGCTTGAGGTAGTCCTTGACCGGATCCGCCGTAGCGCCGGCAACCATCACCTGCGGCTCTGGCTCGTCGCCGCCGTCGGAGGACGAGAGCACGAAGCCCTTCTTCTCGTCCTCCTTCAAGGTGGGGTCCTCGGCAAGATCCTTCTCAAAGACAGCGTCGTCGACGTCGGGCAGCACCTTCTTGCCGTCCGGTCCGACCACTGCCGTCGCGGCCGCTGCGACCTCGACGAGATCGGTGTCGACATCCGCGGGCGGTGAGGAGGCAGCCTGCTTGACCGGCGCCTGCTTGGCTGGCGGGTTCCGAGCGGCCGGCTTCTTGGCCGGCGCCTTCTTCTTTGCGGTCGGCTTCTTGGCCGCCGCGCTCTTCGTGGTGGCGTCAGCTGTGGGAGCCTTCTTGGCGGCCGGCTTCTTGGCTGCGCTGTCGCTGGCGGCCTCCTCACGGCCCGACTGGGCCGCCGGCGCGGTCACCACCGACTTGGTCCGGGCCGCCGCAGCCACCCGGCGGCGGGTGGTCGCCTCCGGCTGCGCCGAGACCGAAACCGCGATGCCCACCTCGGCCAGCAGCCGCAGCAGCGCCTTGTACCGCGCCGGGCCGACACCGGCCGCCTCGGCGGCCGCGCGCACCTGGGCCGCCGGCACCTCGCCTCGCCGTTGCCCGACACTGAGCAGGTTGCGCATCTGCGGGTTGTCAAGGGCCGGGTGGACGAGCGACAGGGCGGAACTGGATGTCACGAAGGACCTTTCGACAAACGATTCTTGGGCGCAACAAATGAGGCTCTAGTCAAGCGCGAGCGCACGCCCAGTGTGCCACGGGTCCCGACGTCGACACGACACGGCCGCTCGCGGGTCTGACGTGGCAACGTCGGATCGGTTCACTCGGCGGACTTGACCGCCAGCACCGGGCACGGAGCATCCAGCAGGATACGCTGCGCGTTGCTGCCGAGGATGAGCTTGCCGACCGGGGAGCGCCGGCGCAGCCCGATCACGATGAAGTCGGCGCCGACGTCGCGTGCCACCTGGATCAGGTCGTCGGCGGGGTCCATGCCGCGGACGAGCTGGCGGATCTCGTGGTCCACACCGGCCTCGGTGAGCTGCTCGCGGATGTCCCCGAGCTCGTGCTCGCCCCGGATCGCCTCCTGGCCGTCGTACTCGCGCCCGCCGCGGTGGGAGTTGACCACGACCAGCCGTGCCTGGCGCAGCAGCGCCTCCTCCGCAGCCCGTCGCAATGCGGCCTGTCCCTCAACCTTCGGGACGTAGCCCACCACGATCGTTGCCATTGCAGCGTCCTCCTGACCCGAGCCCGCCGTTGGGCATCGACGCAGGCGAGGCTAGTGCATCGCCACCGGCGGCATCCACGCCATGGACCGACCGCTCAGTCGGTCTCCCACTCGTGTACGGGCTGGTTGCTGTGCATGAGCTCGCGGTACCGCCCCGTCACCAGTCGCAGCGCCTCGAAGCGCCTACCCGGCTCCCTGCGGTAGCGACTGTGGAAGGCCTGGGCGAGCCACGTCGCACCGTTGCGGCCGGTGAGGCAGCGCTGCTCGACGATGCCGAGCAGCCGGTCTCGGTCCGCGCGATCGACCCCGAGGGAGTCGAGCCCGCGGTAGGCCATCGGCAGCAACCGCCGCAGCACCAGCTCGGTCGCCGGGACCGAGCCCATCGCCGGCCAGTAGAGCGACGCATCGATGCCGTGCTGGGCGGCCTGGTGGAAGTTCTCCTCGGCTGCCGAGAACGACATCTGCGACCACAACGGCCGCTCGTCGGTCACCAGCGCGCGGACGAGGCCGAAGTAGAACGCGGCGTTGGCCATCGTGTCCACCACCGTTGGCCCGGCCGGCAGCACCCTGTTCTCGACGCGCAGATGCGGCCGATCGCCGACCACGTCGTAGATGGGCCTGTTCCACCGATAGATCGTGCCGTTGTGCAGCCGCAGCTCCCCCAGCCCGGGCGTGTCCCCCCGTTCAAGAATCGCCACCGGATCCTCGTCGTCCACGATCGGCAGCAGAGCGGGAAAGTAGCGGACGTTCTCTTCGAACAGGTCGAAGATCGAGTTGATCCACCGCTCTCCGAACCAGACCCGTGGCCGCACCCCCTGGGCCACGAGCTCCTCGCTGCGGGTGTCTGTTGCCTGCTCGAACAAGGCGATCCTGGTCTCCCGCCACAGCTCCTTGCCCAGCAGGAAGGGAGAGTTGGCGCCGACGGCGAGCTGCACCCCGGCAACCGCTTGCGCGGCGTTCCAGTGCGCGGCGAAGTCGTCGGGGCTGACCTGCAAATGCAGTTGGGTCGAGGTGCAGGCAGCCTCGGGGATGATGGTGTCGGTCGTGACCGACAGCCGCTCCTGACCGTGGATGGCGACCTTGATGTCCTCACCGCGCGCCGCCAGGATCTGGTCGGACAGCAGCTCGTAGCGCGGGTTTGCCGACAGGGTCTGCGCCGTCATGTGCCCCGGCCCGAGGGTGGGCAGGATGCCGACCATGACCAGATGGCTGCCCACGTCACCGGCGCGGGCCTCGCCGTCGTTCAAGGTGGCCCGGATGCCGTCCTCGAAGGCACTCAACCCGTTGCCGTCAAGGGTCCGTGGTGCCACGTTGATCTCGATGTTGAACTGACCGAGCTCGGTCTGGAAGTCGGGGTCGGCGATCGCCTCCAGCACGTCGGCGTTGCGCAGCGCGGGATCGTTGTTCTCGTCGACGAGGTTGAACTCGATCTCGATCCCGGTGCGCGGCCGGTCGGCGTCGAAGCGCGACTCGCGCAACATCTTGGCGAACACGTCCAGGCACGAACGGACCTTGCTCCGGAACTGCGTGCGGTCGTCTCGGGTGAAGATGCGGCGTTCGACGTCTTGGCCCATCCGGTCTCCTCGGTAGGCGGCTGCCGATCGGCGCCGCAACGATGCGCACCCTGAGGGGCCAGCCTGGCCGAAACAGGCGCTCGCGGCCACTCTCGGGCCGCGGGCGGCGCCATGAAACCTCGGCAGGGGTGCTACCTGACACGTCGGGCCGAAGGCAGGCAAGCGTTCCAGGCCGCCTCGCGGGGCAGCGGAACCCACAGCTCCGGCGACAGGCAGCGCTCCAGCGTCTGTCGGACCAAGCCGGCCATCGAGTACGTCGGAGCGACGCGGGCACACCGGTCGAGGGCACACCAGGCGCTGGCTCCGTCACCGGACAACCAGGCAGCGAAGGCGGTGAGCGCGAGCGCTGCCGGCTCGTACGGGGGCACCACCTGTCGGGTGACCGCCGTCCACAGCGCCAGGTGCGACGCGGCATCGCCCCGGCTCATGTGCGACCAGGCCAGGTCGCGCAGCGGGATGAACGAGCACCACACCGCCAGCAACGCAGCCCGCTCGGCTGACACCGCACCGCCGATGGTGGTTGCCGACTCGGCGCCTCGCCCGTCGCCGGCCCGGTCCGCGGACCGGTCGGCGTGCAGCACCCGCTGGAGCACGACGTCGACCCGGGGTGCGCCGACGGCCGCCGCGGCACTGGTGACCTGGGCTGTCGGCCGGCGGACCTGGCCGCGACCGCGCAGCCCGAGCACGGCGACCACCTCGTCCTCCACCGACTGCACCGCTCGTCGGGCCGCGGAGCGCTCGGGTCCGCGCACCGCCGCGAACCGGGCGGCCAGCGCGGCCCGGTCTGGAGCGACGACGCGTCCACGCAGGGTCGCCTCCGCCCGCAGGCTGGTGGCGCGCGAGTCGTACGCCGTGCCCGTCGCCGGGCAGCAGCGTTCGTCGCCGCACAGCAGCGACCAGTACCGCCGGCCATCACAGCGCAGCACGTCGAGCAACTGCATGCCCGCCCGCTCACAGCGGCGCGCGGTCACCTCGGCCACCCTGGCAGCGGCGGCCCGGGCGGAGTAGGCGATGACCGCGACCCGAGTGCAGCCCTGGGAGGCGACCGCCGCCGTGACCTGCTCGGCCAACGCCGGGCCGTCGTGCTCGGCGCGCCCCCTGCGTGGCAGGTCCACTCGCACCTGGAAGCCGGGATGTCGCCCGGCCACGGCTACCACCACCAACGACTCGGTGGGCTCGAAACCCAACGTCACCGGCGGTAGGGCCAGCAGGTCGGCCACCGACCGCACGCGCAACACCGGACGGTCGCCGCGCTGGTCCGATCGTGCCGGCTCGGCGTCTGCATGGTCGAAGCTGTTCATACCCACAGACTGGTCGATCTCTACCGGTACGGAGGGGTTGTCCACCGCCGATCTCGGGTCGCTCGACCCGCCGGTCGCGGGTGCACACCCACCGCACTCGGGCTGGCACCATGACGGCATGCGCGCCGCCCCCACGGTCCTGCATCTGGACCTCGACGCCTTCTACGCCGCGGTGGAGCAGCGCGACAAGCCGTCGTTGCGCGGCAAGCCCGTGATCGTGGGGGGCGTCGGCGGGCGCGGCGTGGTCGCGACGGCGTCGTACGAGGCCCGGGCCTTCGGCGTGCGCTCGGCCATGTCGACGGCCGAGGCGCGCGGTCGGTGCCCGCACGCCGCCTACCTCTCGCCGCGGTTCGCGGCCTACCGGCGGGCCAGCGACCTGGTGATGCGCCAGCTGCGCCAGCTCTCGCCGCTGGTCGAGCCGCTCTCGCTGGACGAGGCGTTCGTCGATCTCGCGGCGACCCAGCCCGAGGTGGACACCGGCGAGGTCACCCGCGTGGGCCGGGAGCTGCGCGCGCGGGTACAAGACATCACCGGCGGCCTCACCGCATCGGTCGGCGCGGCCACCTCGAAGCTGATGGCAAAGATCGCCAGCGACCTCGACAAGCCCGACGGGCTGGTCGTGGTGGCGCCGGGAACCGAGCGTGCCCTGCTCGGACCGTTGCCGGTGCGCGTCATCCCCGGTGTCGGTCCGGCGACCGAGGCCCGGCTGCGCCGCCTCGGAGCGCACACGGTCGCCGACGTTGCGGCGCTCACGACCGCTGAGCTCGTCCGCGAGGTCGGGCGGGCACACGGCTCGGCGCTGGCGCGTCTGGTGCACGCCCAAGACGACCGCCCGGTCGTTGCCGAGCGAGAAACCAAGTCGGTGTCGGTCGAGGACACCTTCGGCTCCGACCTCACCGACCCCGCGCTGCTGCGCGCGATCACCGAGCAGCTGGCCTCCCGGGTCGCCGGGCGGCTGCGCACGTCGCGGCTGTCGGGCCGCACGGTGACCGTAAAGGTGCGTCTGCACGACTTCACCACGCACACCCGGGCGGCGACGCTGCCTGCTCCCACCGACAGCGAGCGGGTCGTCTGCTCGCTGGCGCGCCGGCTGCTCGACGAGTCCGACACCACCGGCGGGGTGCGGCTGCTCGGGGTCGGGGTCTCCGGGCTCGCCGACTGGGTGCAAGACGACCTGTTCGACGGGTCGCTGACCACCGCCGCGGTCACCACCGGCGGGCACCCGGACGCCGCCGGCACCGCCACCGAGACCGACGCCGAGGGCGAGGCCGGCACCAACCCGGAGGCCCTGGCGGATGGGGCCATGGACGGACAGCAGCGCGGCAGCTTCTCCCCCGGTGCTGACGTGCTGCACACCGAGCACGGACCAGGCTGGGTCTGGGGAGCTGGCCGCGGCAGCGTCACCGTGCGCTTCGAGACCGCCGGGACTCCACCGGGGCCAGTGCGGACCTTCGCCGTCGACGACCCGGCGCTGCGACTCGACAGCGGGGAAACCCAGCAGCCGGCTGTCAATGACGTCGGCTAGCGTCACGCCCGTGCCTGAGACCTCGACCACCGACCTGCACGCCGGCGACAGCGAACGACAGCCGGCGGCACCGGCTGCCCGCCGGGTTGCCGTCGAGCGCAGCCACCACGGCCGAACCGTGGTCGACCCGTACGAGTGGCTGCGCGCCAAGGACGCACCGGAGGTGGTCGCGCACTTGGAGGCCGAGAACGCCTACACCGAGCGGCGCACCAGCCACCTCACTGCGCTGCGCGAGTCCATCTTCAGCGAGATCAAGGCCCGCACACAGGAGACCGACATGTCGGTCCCGACCCGCAAGGGCGACTGGTGGTACTTCTCCCGCACCACCGAGGGCCAGCAGTACGCCGTGCACTGCCGGGCACCCGTGGACTCCGCCGACGACTGGGAGCCACCGGCGGTCGCCGAGGGGCGGCTGCCGGGTGAGCAGGTGCTGCTCGACGGCAACGCCGAGGCGCAGGGGCACGACTTCTTTGCGCTCGGCGCCTTCGACGTCAGCCCCGACGGCAAGCTGCTGGCCTACTCCACCGACACCGCGGGTGACGAGCGCTACCTGCTGCGCGTCAAGGACCTCGAAACCGGTGCGGTGCTGCCCGACGAGATCCCCGACACGCACTACTCGGTGACCTGGACGCGCGACGGGTCGACCCTCTTCTACACGACCGTCGACAGCGCCTGGCGCCCGTTCAAGGTGTGGCGGCACGTCCTCGGCTCGACCGGCACCGACGACGAGCTGATACACCACGAGGCCGACGAGCGGTTCTTCGTTGGGGTAGGCAGCACCCGCAGCGAACGCTTCGTGCTGATCGTCGCCTCGTCCAAGATCACCAGCGAGGTGTGGGTCATCGATGCCGACACGGGCGGCGGTCCTCGCCTGGTCGCCGCCCGCCGCACCGGGGTCGAGTACCACGTGGAGCACGCGCGCGTCGGTGACCAGGACCGGTTTCTCATCTTGCACAACGACCAGGCGGAGAACTTCGAGCTCGCCGACGCGCCGGTCCAGACCCCGGGCCCCGAGCACTGGACACCGGTCGTCGCCCACCGCGACGACGTGCGCCTCGAGGACGTCGAGGCCTTCGCCGGACACCTGGTGATGGCCTACCGGCGAGATGCCCTGCCACGCACCGCTGTGCTCACGCTGAGCGACGACGGCTACGGCAACCCCGACGAGATCTCCTTCGACGAGCAGCTCTACAGTTGCTACCCCGCAGCCAACCCCGACTGGGCACAGCCACACGTGCGCGTCGCGTACACGTCGTTCGTGACGCCCGCGTCGGTCTACGACCAGTTCCTGGCCGGCGACCGCCGGGTGCTGCGCAAGCAGCAGCCCGTGCTCGGCGGCTACGACCCCGCCGACTACGAGCAACATCGCGAGTGGGCGACCGCCCCCGACGGCGCCGCGGTGCCCATCTCGATCGTGTACAGGCGGGGCACCCCCCGCGACGGCAGCGCCCCGGCACTGGTCTACGGCTACGGCGCGTACGAGCTGAGCATGGACCCGAGTTTCGTCGTCAGCCGGCTGTCCCTGCTGGACCGCGGGATGGTGTTCGCGGTCGCGCACGTGCGCGGTGGCGGTGAGCTGGGTCGGCACTGGTACGACTCCGGCAAGATGCTGTCCAAGAAGAACACCTTCAGCGACTTCGTCCACTGCGCGCGGCACCTCGCCGACTCGGGGTGGACCTCCCCCGACCGGCTGGTGGCGATGGGCGGCAGCGCCGGCGGGTTGCTCATCGGTGCTGCCCTGAACCTCGCCCCGGACGCCTTCGCCGGTGCGCTCGCCGCGGTCCCGTTCGTCGACGCCCTCACCTCGATCCTCGACCCCTCGCTGCCGCTCACGGTGATCGAGTGGGACGAGTGGGGTGACCCGCTGCACCACCCAGACGTCTACCACTACATGTCCAGCTACAGCCCCTACGACAACGTCCGCGCTGCCGACTACCCACCGATCCTCGCCACCACCAGCCTCAACGACACCCGGGTGCTTTACGTCGAGCCGGCCAAGTGGGTGGCACGGCTGCGTGAGTTGAACGACGGAGCCCCCGACGTGCTGCTGAAGACCGAGATGAACGCCGGGCATGGCGGGGTCAGCGGCCGGTACGAGGCCTGGCGCGAGCGGGCGTTCGAGTACGCCTGGGTCATCGACACCGCCGGTGCCCCGCATACCCCGTCGGGCGGGCACTGAGCCCCTGGGCAGCTGGTGGCACCGTCGAGCTCGCCAGTCCGTGCACCAGCCGCTGAGCGGTTCTTGAGAAGTCGCTGAGAACGGCACGATCGCATGCCACCGCTCGTCAGGCAGGTACGAAGGTCGGCGGCACCGGCGGCGGAATCCGAACCGCCCCCGAAGTGTTTACGTCGGCGAGGGAGAGCACCGAGACAGGGGGGCCGAAGCGATGGCATCAACCACCACGAAGCGGGCGTCAGCCACCCGTGACAGCGGGGACGGCCGCGACAGCGTCGGGATGTACCTCGACGAGATCGCCCGCACGCCGTTGCTGAACGCGGCGCAGGAGGTCGAGCTCAGCAAGGCCATCGAGGCCGGGCTGCTCGCCGAGCGACTGCTGGCCGAGGGCCGGGTGGGCCGGCGCAAGGGTGGTGCGCCCAAGTTCGCGACCGAGGCCGAGCTGGAATGGCTGGTCGCCGACGGACGCCGGGCACAGCAGTTGTTCACGACCGCCAACCTGCGGCTGGTGGTGTCCATCGCGCGCAAGTACGGCCGAAACCAGATGCCGATGCTCGACCTGATCCAGGAAGGCAACACCGGGCTGATCCGGGCCGTGGAGAAGTTCGACTACGCCAAGGGGTACAAGTTCTCGACTTACGCGACCTGGTGGGTGCGGCAGGCGATCACCCGAGGCGTGGCACAGCAGGCGCGGGTCGTCCGGCTGCCCGTCCACGTCGTCGAAGAGCTGAACCAGATCGGCGCCGCCCGCCGCACCCTGGAGCGCCGCCTCGGCCGCGAGGCGGAGGCGCACGAGATCGCCGCCGAGCTGGCCATGGACCTCAACAGGGTGAGCGACCTGATTCGCTGGGGCCGCGACCATGTCAGCCTGGACACCCCGGTCGACGACGAGGGTGACACCTCGCTGGGCGACCTGGTGGCGCGCGAAGGCGCACCCGGACCGGACATCACCTTGCTGGACCGCGAGTCCCGGGCACGGCTGAGCGACCTGATCGACCGCCTCGGTGAGCGGGAGGCCGACATCATCAAGTCCCGCTTCGGGCTGATCGACGGCCGCACACACAAGCTCGCCGACATCGGGGTGCGGCACGGCATCTCGGCCGAGCGGGTCCGCCAGCTGGAGCGCGAGGCACTCGCGACGCTGCGCTCGATCGCCGACCCAGACCTGGCCGCTTGACCGGGCGATCAGGGGGTTCGGCCGGCGGCGGACGCTAGCCGCCGCCACAGGGCGTCGACGCGGACGTCGAGCTCGGTCAGCTCGCCGGCGTTGTCGACCACCTCGTCGGCTGCCTCGAGCCGCTGACTCCGCGTGCTCTGGGCGCCCATCCGGGCGGCGGCGTCGTCGGGGTCCATACCGCGTTCTCGCACCAGACGCTCGAGCCGCGTCCGGTCAGGTGCGTCCACGACGACCAGCACGTCGAAGTGGCCGCCCTGGCCGGTCTCGATCAGCAGCGGGATGTCGTGCACGACGACTGCCCGCGGGTCCAACGCCGCGGCGTCGGCCTCCAGTTGCGCGGCACGGGCGCGTACCCGGGGGTGCACGATGGACTCCAGCGCGCGGCGCGCGGACTCGTCGGTGAAGACCGCACGTCCCAGTGCTGACCGGTCGAGCTCGCCATCGGGGTCGACGATCGACGGGCCGAACGCGGCCACCACGTGGTCGAAGCCTTCGGTGCCCGCGGCCACCGCCGCCCTGGCGAGGACGTCGGAGTCGATCACGACGGCTCCGTGTGCCGCCAGCCGGTTGCTCACCTCGCTCTTGCCCGACGCGATCCCGCCAGTCAGCCCCACTCGCAGCACCGACCCAGCCTCGCAGGCCCGCCCAGGCGCAGCTGCGTCGGTGCGCGAGCGGGCGCTCAGCCGCCGGTGAGCTTCTCGCGGAGGGCCTGCAGCGCCTCGTCGGAGGCCAGGGCCCCGTCGCCACCGCCAGGCGCCGTCGGTGCGGCGGGAGTCGCCGCCTTGGACGTGCTCGCGGCATCGGACGAGCGCGGCGAGCGCTCCGAGCCGGCCGAGGCCGGCCTCGACTCACCCTCGGTGTCGGTGTCGTCCGCGCCGCTGTCGGTGTCGGTGTCGGTGTCGGTGTCGGTGTCGGTGGAGTAGTTGGCCACCTCACCGGCCTCGAGGTCAGCCTTCTTGGCGTCCTCGATCTGCTGCTTGTGGGCCTCCCAGCGCTGGTGCGCCAGCGCGTACTGCGCCTCCCACTGCACCTGACCCTCCTCGTGGCCGGGCAGCCACTGCCCGGTCTCCGGGTCGAAGCCCTCGGGGTAGATGTAGTTGCCCTGGTCGTCGTAGCTGGCGGTCATGCCGTACAGCGACGGGTCGAACTGGTCGTCGGTGGCCGCGACGTTGTCGTTTGCCTGCTTCAGCGACAGCGAGATCCGGCGACGCTCGAGGTCGATGTCGATGATCTTGACCATGGTGGGGTCGTTGACCTGGACGACCTGCTCGGGAATCTCGACGTGCCGCTCGGCCAGCTCGGAGATGTGCACCAGCCCCTCGATGCCCTCCTCGACCCGGACGAACGAGCCGAACGGCACCAGCTTGGTGACCTTGCCGGGCACGATCTGCCCGATCTGGTGGGTGCGGGCGAAATGCTGCCAGGGGTCCTCCTGGGTGGCCTTGAGCGACAGCGACACCCGCTCGCGGTCCATGTCGACGTCGAGCACCTCGACGGTGACCTCCTGGCCGACCTCGACAACCTCGCTGGGGTGGTCGATGTGCTTCCACGACAGCTCGGACACGTGCACGAGACCGTCCACCCCACCGAGGTCGACGAACGCACCGAAGTTCACGATCGACGACACCACGCCCTTGCGGACCTGGCCCTTGCCGAGCTGGGTGAGGAAGTTCTGCCGCACCTCGCTCTGCGTCTGCTCGAGCCACGCGCGGCGCGACAGCACCACGTTGTTGCGGTTCTTGTCCAGCTCGATGATCTTGGCCTCGATCTCGCGGCCGACGTACGGCTGCAGGTCGCGCACCCGCCGCATCTCGACCAGCGAGGCGGGCAGGAAGCCGCGCAGCCCGATGTCGAGGATCAGGCCACCCTTGACGACCTCGATGACGGTGCCAGTGACGACCCCGTCGGCCTCCTTGACGTCCTCGATCGTGCCCCAGGCGCGCTCGTACTGGGCGCGCTTCTTGGACAGGATCAGCCGCCCCTCCTTGTCCTCCTTCTGCAAGACCAGCGCCTCGACCGCGTCGCCCAGGGTGACGACCTCGTGCGGGTCGATGTCGTGCTTGATCGACAACTCGCGGGAGGGGATGACGCCCTCGGTCTTGTAGCCGATGTCGAGCAGCACCTCGTCGCGGTCGACCTTGACGATGGTGCCGTCGACGATGTCGCCGTCGTTGAAGTACTTGATCGTCTCGTCGATCGCGGCGAGGAACTCCTCGGCCGTGCCGACGTCGTTGACCGCCACCTGGGGGGTGGATGTGCGGCCGCTGGGCGCGGGGGGAGCCTCGATGCTGCTGGTCGTCATGGGGTGGGTGGTCTCCGGGGACGGGGAATCGTGCTGGGCGCGCGGCGACCCTGGTCCGCAGGAGGTGAGGACCCGCGACGAGCGCGAGACGATCTTCTCGGTGCGAGCACGGCCTGCTCCATACGAGGCCGCGCAGGCCACAGCGCGTTCTCAAGTTTACGGGCCGGCTTCGGTGGTGGTCAACGCGGGTCACCCCCGTCGCGGCGCCTCGTCGGCTGGGCCGCTCAGTGCCCGGCGTCGTGCCAGGTCAGGCCGACTCCAACCGAAACGTCCAGCGGCACGGTAAGATCGTAGGCGGTGGCCATGTGGGAGCAGACCAGCTCCTTCACCGCGCCCCGCTCCCCCGGCGCCACCTCGAGCACCAGCTCGTCGTGCACCTGCAGCAACAGCCGAGAACCGAGCCTGCTGGCCTCGAGCGCCTCGTGCACGCCGAGCATCGCGACCTTGATGATGTCGGCGGCCGAGCCCTGGATGGGCGCGTTCAGCGCCATCCGCTCGGCCATTTCGCGGCGCTGCCGGTTGTCGCTGGTCAGATCGGGCAGGTAGCGACGGCGCCCCATCAGCGTCTCGGTGTAGCCGGTGCGCCTGGCCTCGTCGACGACGCCGCGCAGGTAGTCGCGCACCCCACCGAAGTTGAGGAAGTATTCGTCCATCAGCGCCTGCGCCTCGGCGGTCTCCACGCCAAGCTGCTGGGACAGACCGTAGGCCGACAGCCCGTAGGCCAGCCCGTAGTTCATCGCCTTGATCTTGGCCCGCATCGCGCCGGTGACCTCGCCGACCCCCACGGAGAACACCGAGGAGGCGGTCGCGCTGTGGAAGTCCGTGCCGGACTTGAAGGCGGCGATCAGGTCGGCGTCTCGTGACAGGTCGGCCATGATGCGCATCTCGATCTGGCTGTAGTCGGCGGTGAGCAAGCACTCGTACGCGGGGCCGACCCGGAAGGCGGCGCGGATGCGGCGGCCGGACTCGGTGCGGATCGGGATGTTCTGCAGGTTCGGGTCGGTGGAGCTCAACCTGCCGGTCGCCGCGATCATCTGGTTGAAGGTGGTGTGGATGCGTCCGTCGGTGGCCACCGTCTTGCGCAGCCCCTCGACGGTGGAACGCAGCCGGCTGGCGTCACGGTGGGCCAGCAGGTGCATCAGGAACGGGTGCTCGGTCTTGGCGTGCAGCTGTTGCAGGGCCTCGGCGTCGGTGGTGTAGCCGGTCTTGGTGCGCTTGGTCTTCGGCATGCCCAGCTCGTCGAACAGCACCACCTGCAGCTGCTTGGGCGAGCCCAGGTTGATCTGCTTCCCGATGACCTCGTAGGCCTCGTCGGCTGCCTGCCGCACCAGCGCCGCGAAGTCGTCCTCGAGCCGGGCGAGCTGGTCGTCGTCGACCGCGATGCCGACCCGCTCCATGTCGGCGAGCACGCTCACCAGCGGCAGCTCGACCTCGGCAAGCAGCCGGCTGCCGCCACGCTGCTCGAGGTCGGCGTCCAGCGCGGCGGCCAGGTCGACGCTGGCCCGCGCCCGCAGCATCGCGGTCGCCGAGACAGCCGCACCCGCGTCGGGACCGAGGTCGAGCGCGAGCTGGTCGGGGCTCGCGGCGTCGTCGCGGAGCTCACGACCCAGGTGCCGCAGGGTCAGGTCGGCGAGATCGTACGACCGCTGGTCTGGTCTGCCGAGATAGGCCGCAAGCGCGGTGTCGGTGACGACGCCCTCGAGCCGCCAACCTCGATGGGCGAGGGCGAGCATCGGACCCTTGGCGTCGTGCAGCACCTTGGGGCGCTCGGGGTCGGCCAGCCAGCCGGCCAGCGCTCGTTCGTCGGCCGCGGTGGTCGGCGCACCCTCGACGACCTCGACATAGCCGGCGGCGCCGGCACCGGTGGCGAGCGCCACCCCATCCACCCGTCCGCCCCCCGCGCCCCAGCTGCCGACGACGTCGACGCCAACCGGCACCCCGGCACCGGCGAGCGCACCGAGCCAGCCGGCGACCTCGCCGGCGCCGAGCACCTCACCGACCATGCTGAACGAACCCTCGGCGACGGGCTCGTCGGCGGACAAGGTGGCGAACAGCCGGTCCCGCAGCACCCGGAACTCCAGGCCGTCGAAGACGGTGTGGATCGCCTCGCGGTCCCACGGCTGCAGCGACAGGTCCGACGGCCCCAGCGGCAGCTCGAGGTCACGCACCAGCTCGTTGACCCGCCGGTTGCGCTGCACGTCCCCGAGCCGCTCGCGCAGCGAGTCGCCGGCCTTGCCCGGGATCTCGCCCACATGCTCGACCAGGCCGTTCAGGTCGCCGAAGCGGTCGATCCACTTGGCGGCGGTCTTCGGCCCCACCCCCGGCACGCCGGGAAGGTTGTCGCTGGTCTCGCCGACGAGCGCGGCCAGGTCGGGGTAGCGCGCCGGTGACACGCCGTACTTGTCCTGCACCGCGGCCGGTGTCATGCGGACCAGGTCGGAGACCCCCTTGCGCGGGTAGAGCACCGTCACCCGATCCGAGACCAGCTGCAGGGCGTCGCGGTCACCGGTGCAGATCAGCACGTCGAAGCCGCCGGCCTGGGCCCGGGTCGTCAAGGTGGCGATGACGTCGTCGGCCTCATACCCCTCGCGCTCGAGGCTCGGTACGTGCAGCGCGTCGAGGACCTCCTTGACCAGCGACACCTGGCCGGCGAACTCCGGCGGCGAGGACGAGCGGTTGCCCTTGTAGTCGGCGTACTCGGCCAGCCGGAACGTCTGCCTGGAGACGTCGAAGGCCACCCCGACGTGCGTCGGCTGCTCGTCTCGCAGCACGTTGATGAGCATCGAGGTGAAGCCGTAGACGGCGTTGGTGGGTTGGCCAGTGGAGGTGGCGAAGTTCTCCACCGGCAGGGCGAAGAAGGCGCGGTACGCGAGGGAGTGGCCATCGAGCAGCAGCAGCCGTGGACGGTCGGTCGGGTCCGGCCCCTGGGGCGTCCTCGGGTCAGGCACGTCGGCGACTCTAGTCTGAGGCTCCGACAGCCCCACCTGCGCTTGCCACCGGCCGCGCACACCCGAAGGGACCCTGCGTGGACCAGCCCGAGACAGTCGCCCTGCACGACCGGATGGGTATCGCGATCCTCGAGTCCACCGCGGACCGCGTCGTTGCCACCATGCCGGTCGACGGCAACACCCAGCCCTCGGGGCTGCTGCACGGGGGGGCGTCGTGCGTGCTCGCGGAGAGCGTCGGCTCCATCGGCGCCACCCTGCACGCGGGGTCCGGCCGGGTCGCGGTCGGCGTCGACATCAACGCCACCCACCACCGCGCCGTTCGTACGGGTGTCGTCAGCGCGGTGGCCACCCCGCTGCACCGCGGCCGCACGGTCGCGACCTACGACGTCGCGATCACCGACGAGCAGGACCGGCGGGTCTGCAGCGCACGCATCAGCTGCCAGCTTGTCGCGCTGGCTTGAGGCGGAGCAGGTGTTTCGCGGGTTCGGCACGGTCGTCAACGTCGCGACGGTGCTGCTCGGCTCCGGCCTCGGCGTGCTCATCGGCCACCGACTGCGCCAGCAAACCAAGGACATCGTCACCGACGGCCTCGGGCTGGTGACCCTGCTCGTCGCTGCCCTGTCCGCGGCAGCGGTTACCGACCCCGAGCTCGCCGCCGCGGTTGGTGACAGCGCGCCGGTGCTGATCGTGCTCGGGGCGGTGCTCGTCGGCGGCATCACCGGTTCGTGGTTGGGCATCGAGGACCGCCTGGAGCGGTTGGGCACCGTCCTGCGTCGGCGGCTGGTGCGAGGCACCGGCGCCGGCCTCGGCGCTCCGGCGGACCGCGGCAGTGACCAACACGGCACCGCCGGCCAGCAGCGCTTCGTCGAGGGCTTCCTGACCGCGTCCCTGGTCTTCTGCGTGGGGCCGCTGACGGTTCTCGGCTCCCTGTCCGACGGTCTCGGACAGGGAGCCGACCAGCTGGTGCTCAAATCGGTGCTCGACGGCTTCGCCGCCATCGCGTTCGCGGCCAGCTTCGGCTGGGGGGTCGCCGCCTCGGCACTGGCGGTGTTGACCGTGCAGGGGTCGCTCACCGCGCTCGGCGCCGCGCTGGGCTCCTTCGTCCCCGATGCCCATTTGGTCGCGCTGACCGCCACCGGCGGCCTGCTGCTGGTGGGGGTGGCACTGCGGCTGCTGCAGATCCGTCGGGTGCCTGTCGGTGACCTGCTGCCGGCGCTGCTGGTCGCCCCGATGCTGGTGCAGATTGTCATCAGCGTGTGATCTTCGCGGCCACCGATCCAGCCGACCGCTCGCTATGATCCGCAGGTCGGCCGTGCCCGGTGGCGGCTCGACGCGTGGCTCTGCCCAGGATCGCGCCGAGCCGGACGGGAGTTGCTTCGTGCGCAGGCTGTTCATCGCGGTGGTCTTGACGTTGGTGGGCGGGCTGTTCGGTGCCGCGGCCGTCACCGCGGCTGGTCCTGCGGCCGCTGACGGTGGCGGTGGCACTGGCGGCGAGGACGCGCTCACCATCAATGCCACGCTGGTCGACGCCACCGACGTCGACCGCACGGACAACGACACGTCCAACGACAAGCCGGCCCCGGTGCCCGGTGTGGACATCGTGGTGACCACCCCCGACGGCACCGAGGTGGGCACCGCGACCTCGGGTGAGGACGGCGTTGCAGCAGTCACCGTGCCGCAGAGCGGCGAGTACGTGGTCACCATCGACACCGACACACTGCCCAAGGACACGTTCCTGACCGACCCCGACCGGGTCAAGGCCACCGTCAACGTGCTCGGGTTCGACGCGACGGTCCAGTTCCCGATCGGCCCCGACACCCGCACCCTCGAGACCTGGGTGGACCGGCTGCCCGACCTGCTGCTGCAGGGGATCAAGTTCGGCCTGTTGATCGCGCTGGCGGCGCTCGGGTTGTCGATGATCTACGGGACGACCGGGCTGACGAACTTCTCCCACGGCGAGCTGGTCACCCTCGGCGGGATCCTCACCTGGACGCTGAACCGCCAGGCCGGGCTGCCGGTGCTCTGGGCGGCGTTGCTGGCGGTGGTCATGATGGCCGGGCTGGGCGCCGTGCAAGACCTCGGCTTCTGGCGACCGCTGCGTAGCCGGGGCACGGGCAACATCGCGCTGATGATCGTGAGCATCGGCTTCGGCCTGTTCCTGCGCAACGTCTACCAGTACTTCTTCGGCGACGACACCCGCGCGTACAGCCAGTACACCAGCCAGGGGCCGCTGGACCTGCCGCTGGTCGAGCCGACCCCCAAGGACCTGGTCATCATCGCGGTCGCGATCGCCGTGCTGGTGGCCGTGTCGCTGCTGCTGGCCCGCACCCGGCTGGGCAAGGCGACCCGGGCGGTCGCGGACAACCCGTCGCTGGCCGCCGCGTCCGGCATCAACGTCGCGCAGGTCATCACGGTGGTCTGGATCGCCGGGACCGCGCTGGCCGGGCTGTCCGGTGCGCTGTTCGGCGTGGACCAGCAGGTCGAATACCAGATGGGCTTCAAGATATTGCTGCTGGTCTTCGCCGGGGTCACCCTCGGCGGGCTCGGCACGATCTGGGGAGCGATGCTGGGCAGCCTCATCGTCGGCATCATGATCGAGCTGTCCACCCTGGTCGTGCCGGCCGAGCTCAAGTACGTGGGCGCGCTGGTGCTGCTCATCCTCATCCTCCTCGTCCGACCCCAGGGCATCCTGGGTCGGCGTGAGCGCGTCGGCTGACGGCGACCGGTCGGTCTGAAGGGACGTGGCATGAACTGGGACCAGATCATCGAGTTCTCCCTCCGCTCGGCGTTCGGCAGCGACGCGATCGTGTACGCGATGGCAGCGATCGGGCTGAACATCCACTTCGGCTACACCGGGCTGCTCAACTTCGGGCAGGCCGGCTTCATGGCCGTCGGCGGCTACGGCATCGCTGCCAGCGTGACGACGTTCGGGTTGTCGTTCTGGGTGGCGGTCCCGATCGGGATCCTGGCGGCGATCGTGTTCGCCCTGCTGCTGGGCGCCCCAACGCTGCGGCTGCGCGCCGACTATCTGGCGATCGTCACCATCGCCGCGGCCGAGATCATCCGCATCGTGGTGGGGTCGGTGACCCTGCAGGAATACTTCGGCGGCCGGGACGGGCTGCAAGAGTTCAACGACTCGTTTACCGCGATCAACCCCTACGACTCCTCGCTGAACCTGTTCCTGTTCACGCTGCGACCCAACGACGCCTGGGTCTTCACCGTCGGCTGGATCATGGTGGCGCTGGCCTGCCTGCTGGTGTGGGCGTTGATGCGCAGCCCGTGGGGTCGGGTGCTGAAGTCGATCCGCGAGGACGAGGAAGCCGTCCGCTCGCTGGGCAAGAACGTCTACAGCTACAAGATGCAGGCGCTGGTGCTCGGTGGCGTCCTCGGCGGCATCGCCGGCTTCCTCGTGGCCCTGGACCAGGCGGCGATCAATCCCGAGAACTTCTCCACCGACGTGACGTTCTTCGCCTACACCGTGCTGATCCTCGGTGGCGCGGGCCGGGTGTTCGGCCCGGTGGTCGGCGCCATCATGTTCTGGTTCCTCATCAGCGTCCTCGGCAACTTCTTCACCCAGGCCACCGCCGGGGCCAACCCGCTGATCAGTCCGGACATCATGACCGGGACGCAGGCCAGCCTGGTGCGCTTCATCGCCGCCGGGCTCGGGCTGGTGCTGCTCATCATCTTCCGCCCACAGGGGATCTTCGGAGACAAGAGGGAGATCGCACTCGATGCCCGCTGACACCGCCACCGACTCCACCGACTCCACCGACTCCACCGTCGGCACCGCGAAGGCCGCGGCCACCCTGCGCGACGTGGACCGCGAGCCGGGCTCGAAGAAGCCCGACTCGATCCTCGTCGCCGACGGCATCCGCCGGCAGTTCGGCGGTCTGATCGCCGTCGACGTGGGCCACCTGGATTTGCAGCGCGGCGTCATCACGGCGCTGATCGGGCCCAATGGTGCGGGGAAGACCACGTTCTTCAACCTGCTCACCGGCTTCGACCGGCCCGACGCCGGGTCGTGGTCGTTCAACGGCCGCTCGCTGGACGGCGTCGCGGCGCACCGGGTTGCCCGGCTGGGCATGGTGCGCACCTTCCAGCTCACCAAGGTGCTCAGCAAGCTGAGCGTGATCGAGAACATGCGGCTGGCTGCCACCGGGCAGAGCGGCGAGAGCTTCCTGTCCGCGTTGCTGCCGATGCGCTGGCGCGGTGAGGAGCGCGCCAACACCGAGCGCGCCGACTCGCTGCTCGCCCGCTTCACGCTCGACACCAAGCGGGAGGACTTCGCCGGGTCGCTGTCGGGTGGGCAGCGCAAGCTGCTGGAGATGGCACGCGCGCTGATGGTCGAGCCCGAGCTGGTGATGCTCGACGAGCCGATGGCCGGGGTCAACCCGGCCCTCAAGCAGTCGCTGCTGGGACACGTCAAGACGTTGCGCGACGAGGGCCGCACCGTGCTGTTCGTCGAGCACGACATGGACATGGTCCGCGACATCTCCGACTGGGTGGTGGTGATGGCCCAGGGCCAGATCGTCGCCGAGGGCCCGCCGGCCGACGTGATGGCGAACCCGGTCGTCATCGACGCCTACCTCGGCGCCCACCACGACTCGAACATGAGCGTGGAGGCCGAGGAGCGGCGGTTGGCGGCCGAACGATCAGCGGCGGAACGCGACGAGGACGAGTCCGAGGAGACGCCAGCATGAGTAGCCCGGCGAGCGACCCCACCGGCCCGCTACCGGCCGATCAGCCGGACGACGTCGGTGGCCCCACCAACGCGGATGGGGGGGCGGGCGACACCAGCGGGCACCGCACCGAGCACCTGCGCGCGGCCGAGGGAGCGGTGCTGCGCGCCGACGCGTTGATCGCCGGCTACGTCCCCGGCGTCAACATCCTCAACAGCTGCGACCTGTACTGCCGAGACGGCGAGCTGGTCGGCATCATCGGCCCGAACGGCGCCGGCAAGTCGACGCTGCTGAAGGCGCTGTTCGGTCTGGTCCGGGTCTCCACCGGTTCGGTGCGGCTGCGCGGGGACGAGGTCACCAACCAGCGAGCCGACGTGCTCGTCCGCAAGGGCATCGGGTTCGTGCCGCAGACCAACAACGTGTTTCCCGGGCTGACGATCGCCGAGAACCTCGAGATGGGCGTCTACCAGGAGCCCAAGCGCTTCGACGAGCGCTTCGACTTCGTGATCGGGTTGTTCCCCCGGCTCGGCGAGCGACGCAGCCAGTGGGCCGGGTCACTGTCGGGCGGCGAGCGGCAGATGCTGGCGATGGGCCGGGCGCTGATGATGGAGCCGTCCGTGCTGCTGCTCGACGAGCCGTCGGCGGGGCTGTCGCCGGCGATGCAGGACGAGGTGTTCGTGCAGACCCGCAAGATCAACAAGGCGGGCGTCTCGGTGGTGATGGTGGAGCAGAACGCCCGCCGGTGCCTGCAGATCTGCGACCGGGGCTACGTGCTCGACCAGGGCGCCAACGCCTACACCGCCACCGGTCGGGAGCTGATCCACGACCCCAAGGTCACCGAGCTCTACCTCGGCACCCTCGCCAAGGTCTGAGCACGCAAGCGGCCCCGACCGGAGTGGTCCGGTGGGGGCCGGTTGCGATGTACTCAGCCGTTCGGGTGCCTCACACCTGGCCGGTGATGTAGCGCACGTTCTCGTAGGTGTTGTCCGCCTTGTACTTGAAGATGCCGATCGTCGCGGCCGACGGGCTGCCGGTCTCGTTGAACTCCAGCGGGCTGGAGACCCCGTCGTAGTCGATGTCGTCCCCGGCCTTGATCAGCTCCACGCACTTGGCGTACTCGGTGCACTTCTCGCCTTCCCTGGTGACACCGACGATCTCCTTGGCGATCGCCTCTCCGGAGTCGTCACCGGCGATGGTGGCAGCCAGCGCGCTGACGACCACGGCGTCGTAGGACTCAGGACCGTAGGTGAAGTCGTTGAGCTTCTTGTTGACGCTCAGCATCCGCTTGCGGAAGTCGCTGCTCAACTCGGCACCCGGGTAGGTCGCCTTCACACCTTCGAGCGTTCCCTGGTTGAAGTCCTTGGAGTAGTCGGCGGTGTTGCCGTCGACGAAGTAGATCTGCTTGTCCTGCGGGCCGATGCCCTTCGCCGTCAGGGCCGGGATGATCTTGGTGGTCTCGTTGAAGGCGATGAGCACGATGGCCTCGGGGTCGTTGGACGCGATCTTGTCCACCTCGGCGTTGAACTGCCCCGCATCGGCGTTGTAGAGCACCTTGTCGGTGACCGTGCCGCCCTGGTCGGTGAAGACCTTCTCGACCTGGTTGGCCAGGGCCTCGCCGTAGGAGTCCTGGCGGGCCATGATGGCGACGTTGCTGAAGCCGTCGGAGGCGACCAGGTTGGCCAGCACCGCACCCTGGAGGACATCGGACGGGGCGGTACGGAAGTACAGCCCCTTGTCGTCGTAGGTGTCGAAAGCCGTCGAGGTGTTGGCCGGGGAGAAGTGCACGACCCCCGCGCCGGTGATCTTGTCGATGACCGACAACGAGACGCTGGACGAAGCCGCACCGACAACCACGTCGGCACCCGCATCGAGCAGGTTGTTGGTCTCCTGGGGAGCGATGTTGGGCGTGCCGTCACCGGAGTCGGCCTTGACCTGCTTCACGGGGGAGCCGTTGACACCGCCCGCCTTGTTGATCTCCTGCACGGCCAGGTCAACGCCGGCGAACTCCGGCGGGCCGAGGAAGGCGAGGTCACCGGTCTGCGGCAGCAGGGTGCCGATCACCAGGGTGCCGTCACCCTTCGGCGTGTCCTCGGACGGCTTCTCCGAGGCCGTCTCTTCGCCTCCCGCACTGTCGGAGTCGCTGTCGGTGCCACCACAGGCGGCGAGAATTAGGGCACTGGCAGCAACGACGGCTGCAGCGCGAAAGGGTTGGGAACGCAGTCGCATGGATCCTCCGTGGTTCAAGCGTGCAGGCAGGTCGCCCAGCATATGGACGGCATAGTATCCGGGCGCTCGCTACAACGGTGTTGCGTGACGCCACTGTCGCGTCGTTGTTGTCACTTCGTGATCTTGCCGGACGGGCCGTGGTCGAGCACCCCCTGGGCCACGTCGCGCATCGACAACCGCAGGTCCATCGCGGTGGTCTGGATCCAGCGGAAGGCGGCCGGCTCGGTGATGTCGAGGTTGGTCTGCAAGACCCCCTTGGCGCGGTCCACCAGTTTGCGAGTCTCGAGCCGGTCGCTCAGGTCGGTCACCTCCGCCTCCAGCTGGGTCAGCTCGGCGAACCGGCTCACAGCCATCTCGATGGCCGGCATCAGATCCGATGGCGCGAACGGCTTGACCAGGTAGGCCATGGCGCCCGACTCACGGGCGCGCTCCACGAGCTCGCGCTGGCTGAAGGCGGTAAGGATCACGACGGGGGCGATCCGCTGCACGGCGATCCGCTCCGCGACGGAGATCCCGTCGAGGCGCGGCATCTTGACGTCCAGAACGACCAGGTCAGGGCGCAGCTCCTCGACCAGGCGCACGGCCTCCTCGCCGTCTGCCGCCTGGCCGACGACGTCGTACCCCTCCTCGGCCAGCATCTCGGCCAGGTCGAGGCGGATCAACGCTTCGTCTTCAGCGATCACGACCCGGCGCGGTACCGCGGCCTGCGCACTCACAGTGTCGGGCATGCTGAGAGGCTACCGAGACTCGGTAGGGTGAGGCCGCGCCCTGGTATTCCAACTGGCAGAGAAAGCGGACTCAAACCCCGCACAGTGTGGGTTCGACTCCCACCCAGGGCACGCGGTCAACAGCCGGCGAGACGTCGCGGTCCATCGACGAGCCCGGTCGCATCCTTGAGCCGCAGCACCCGCAGCGCCGACCGCTCCAGCCGCTCCCTGGTGAGCCGGCCGGCCGCGACCGCGGCACGTATCCCCGCCGTCGCAGCGCCCGGCGACGGCGACATCAGCAACAGGTCCGCCCCCGCCCGCAGCGCCTGGACGGCGACCCGACCGGCCGTGCCCGGAGAAGCGACCGCGCTCATGCTCAGCGAATCGGTCACGATCACCCCCGTGAAGCCCAGCCGCTTGCGCAGCCAGCCCCTGGTCATCGTCGGCGACAACGACGCCGGTCGACCCGAGGGGTCCAGCCGGTCGTAGGCCAGGTGACCGGTCATCACCATCTCGGCTCCGGACCGGGCACCGGCCACGAACGGGCGCAGGTGCTGGCTGCGCCAGGCCGCCAGCGGCAGGCTGAGCCGTGGCAGTGCCTGGTGGCTGTCGACGGAGGTCGAGCCGTGCCCTGGCCAGTGCTTCAGGCTCACGGCGACACCGCCACGGTGGTAGCCGCAGATCTGCTGGCGCACCATCCTCGTCACGACCGCCGGGCCGGTGCCGAACGCGCGGGAGCCGATGACCCCGCCACCACCGACGGTGTCCACGTCGGCCACCGGTGCGAAGTCGGCGTCGAGCCCCATCGCCGCCATCGCTGCACCCACGCGACGGGCGCTGCCGCGACCGCTGCTCGGATCGCCGCCCAGGTCACGGGCCGCGGGCTGACCGGTCGCCACCGGACCGGGGAGGCGGGACACCAGTCCGCCCTCCTGGTCGGTGAACAGCAGCGTGGGCGACCCGCCCCGTCGAGACGCCTGGTGCAGCCCGCGCGACAGCGTGCGCACCTGCTGAGGTGTGGAGACGTTCCGGTCGAAGTAGACGATGCCACCGGGCTGGAAGGTGCGCGCCACCGCGGCCGGGGTCCGCACCCCGAAGCGTCGCGTGTTGGCCGCCAGCTCGTCGCCGCTCACCCGGTTCGGCGCGGTGCCGGCGACCGTGACGACCTGCAGCTGGTTGGCCAGCTCGCGCACCGACATCGCCGCCACCTGCCGCCGCAGCCGCTCGCGGGCGGGCCGCGGCTGGCTGGCGGAGCGAGGTGCCCTGGCCTGCTTCGGTGGCTGCCCGCTCGCCGATGTCTCGTCGGACGGCGGCATGCTGGGGCCCTCCGACAACGCCGTCTCGGGAGGTTCGGCTGCCGGCGTGTCGGTCGCTGCGCTGCAGCTGACGAGCAGCACGACACTGGCCAGGCCGGCAGCGGTGCGCCGCAGCGTCACGGGCGCGGGGCCCGCCGGTAGGCCGGTGCCACCTCGTCGCGGGCGTCGCCCATGCGATGGATGCGCAGCGCGTTGGTCGAGCCGGGGATGCCCGGCGGGCTGCCCGCGACGATCACCACCTCGTCACCCTCGAAGCAGCGCCCGATCTCGAGCAGGCTGTGGTCGACCTGCATGACCATCTCGTCGGTGTGCTCGACCATCGGGGTCAGGAACGTCTCGATACCCCAGGTCAACGTGAGTTGCGAGCGCACCGCCCGCAGCGGGGTGAACGCCAGCACCGGCACCGGCCCGCGGTACCGGGCTAACCTCCGGGCGGAGTCACCGGAGGCGGTGAAGGCGACGATGAGCTTGGCGCCGACTGCCTCGGCCACCTGAGCTGCGGCGCGGCACACGATCCCCCCGCGGGTGTGCGGGTCCCAGTTGATCGCGGCCATCTGGTCCAGGCCATGGTCCTCGGTGGACTCGATGATGCGCGCCATCGTGCGCACCGACTCGACGGGATAGTCGCCGACGCTGGTCTCCCCCGACAACATCACCGCGTCCGCGCCGTCGAGCACTGCGTTGGCGACGTCGGAGGCCTCCGCGCGAGTCGGCCGCGGCGCGGAGATCATCGACTCGAGCATCTGGGTGGCGACGATCACGGGTTTGGCGTTGCGCCGGGCCTTGTTCACGATCGTCTTCTGCACCATCGGCACGTCCTCGAGCGGCAGCTCGACACCCAGGTCGCCGCGGGCCACCATGATGCCGTCGAAGGCGGAAACGATCTCGTCCAGGTTGTCGATCGCCTGTGGCTTCTCGATCTTGGCGATCACCGGCAGCCGGACGCCGACCTCGGTCATGATCTTGTGCACGGCGTCCACGTCGGAGGCTCGGCGGACGAACGACAGCGCCACCATGTCGACCGGCTTCGACAACGCCCAGCGCAGGTCGTCGCCGTCCTTGTCCGACATCGCCGGCGCGCTGACCGCCACCCCGGGCAGGTTGATGCCCTTGTTGTTGCTCAGGGTGCCGCCGACCTCGACCACGGTGCGGACGTCGGAGCCGTCGACCTCGGTCACCCGCAGCCGCAGGCTACCGTCGTCCAGCAGCACCTCGTCGCCGGCCTGCACGTCCCGGGGCAGCCCCTGGTAGGTGGTGGACACCTCATCCTCGTCACCGGCGACGTCTCGGGTGGTGATCGTGAAGGTCGCGCCAACCTCCAGCTGCACGCTTCCCTCGGTGAACCGGCTGACCCGGATCTTTGGGCCCTGCAGGTCAGCCAGGATCCCGATGGCGTGGCCGGAGTCGTTGGACGCCTGACGGACCATCCGGTACGACACGTCGTGGTCGGCGTGGTCACCGTGGCTCATGTTCAGCCGGGCAACGTCCAGGCCCGCGTCAGTGAGCGCTCGCAGCCGGGCCGCCGTGGCGGTGGAGGGCCCGAGGGTGCAGACGATCTTGGCTCTACGCACGGGCACCACCCTAGGGCCGGTCGGCCATCCGCCCCGAATCGTGTCAGACGGTCAGTGGCCGCTCGGTGGGGGCGATCGGGGTCGGCAGCGTGGTCGAGCCGGTCAACCACCGGTCGACCTCGGCAGCGCAGGCGCGACCCTCCGCGATGGCCCACACGATCAGCGACTGGCCGCGGCCGGCGTCGCCGGCAACGAAAACGCCCGGCACGTCGGTCTGGTAGTCGTCGTCGCGGCCGATCGCGCCGCGCTCGTCCAGGCTGACACCGAGCTGGTCGACCAGCGGCCCGGGCTCGGGTCCGGTGAACCCCATGGCGAGCAGCACCAGCTGTGCCGGCAGGTCGCGCTCGGAGCCTTCGACCTCGGTGAGCCTCCCGGCGTCCATCACCACCTCGACCAGCCGCAGCCCGCGAAGCCGCCCGTCGCCGTCACCGACGAACTCCTTGGTCGAGGTGCTGTAGACCCGCTCCCCGGCCTCCTCGTGCGCCGACGACACCCGGAACAGCATGGGGTACGTCGGCCACGGCTGCGTCGGGATCCGCTCCTCGCCCGGCCGGGGCATGATCTCCAGCTGGGTCACCGAGCGCGCCCCCTGGCGCACCACGGTGCCGAGGCAGTCGGCTCCGGTGTCACCGCCGCCGATGATGACGACGTCCTTGTCGGCGGCGGTGACCTGGTCCGCGACGGGCTCGCCCAACGCGGCCCGGTTGGCGGGCGGCAGGAAGTCCATCGCCTGGTGGATGCCGTCGAGGTCACGGCCGGGTACGTCCAAGTCGCGCGGCACGGTCGCTCCGACGGCCAGCACGACCGCGTCGTAGCGGTCCTTGAGGTCGGTTCCGGTCAGGTCGACGCCGACGTCGACACCGGCGCGGAAGACCGTACCCTCACGGCGCATCTGGTCCACCCGACGGTCGACCTGGCGCTTTTCCATCTTGAACTCCGGGATGCCGTAGCGCAGCAGCCCACCGATCTTGTCGGCACGCTCGAACACCGCCACCGTGTGCCCGGTGCGGGTGAGCTGCTGGGCGACGGCGAGCCCGGCCGGGCCGGACCCGACAACGGCGACGGTGCGGCCGGTAAGCCATTCTGGGGGTTGCGGACGGACGTTGCCTCGCTCCCAGGCCTTGTCGATGATCGCGACCTCGACGTTCTTGATCGTCACCGCGTCGGCGTTGATCGCCACCACGCAGGCGGTCTCGCACGGCGCCGGGCACAGCCGGCCGGTGAACTCGGGGAAGTTGTTCGTCGCGTGCAGGCGGTCGATCGCCGAGTCCCAGTCGTCGCGCCAGACCAGGTCGTTCCAGTCGGGGATCAGGTTGCCGAGCGGACAGCCCGAGTGGCAGAACGGGATGCCGCAGTCCATGCAGCGACCCGCCTGCTCGGTGATGATCGGCAGCAGCGCCCGCCCGATCCCACCGGGATAGACCTCGTTCCAGTCCCGCACCCGCTCCTCGACCGGCCGCCGCTCCGGCACCCGGCGCGGAGTGGTGAGGAAACCCTTGGGGTCAGCCATTGCTCGCAGCCTCCATCATCGCCGCGGTGGTGTCGTGCTCGCCCAACCCGGCCTGCTGTGCCTGCGCGCGCGCCGCCAGCACCCGCTCGTACTCGGTCGGCATGACCAGCGTGAAGCGCGCGACCGCGGCCGGCCAGTCGGCCAGCAGGGCCGCCGCGACCGGTGACGCCGTCTCGTCGGCGTGTCGGCGGACGAGGTCGTGCAGCTCACCGCCTTCTTGCTCGGCGACCTGGCCCAGCCGCACCAGCTGGGTGTTCACTCGCTGCTCGTCCAGGTCGAGCACGTAAGCCACGCCGCCGGACATGCCCGCCGCGAAGTTGCGCCCGGTCGGCCCGAGCACCACCACCCGGCCGCCGGTCATGTACTCGCAGCCGTGGTCCCCGGTGCCCTCGACCACGGCGACCGCGCCGGAGTTGCGCACGCAGAACCGCTCGCCCACCTGGCCGCGGACGAACACCTCGCCCGCAGTCGCTCCGTAGGCGATGACGTTGCCCGCGACGATCTGCTTCTCGGCGGCGAAGGTGGCAGCGCGGTCCGGGCGGAGCACGACCCGCCCCCCCGACAGTCCCTTCGCAAGATAGTCGTTGGCGTCTCCCTCCAGGCGCAGCGTCACGCCACCGGGCACGAACGCGCCGAAGGACTGCCCCGCCGACCCGGTGAAGGTGAGGTCGACGGTGCCGTCGGGCAGGCCGTCTGGGCCGTAGCGCTTGGTGATCTCGTGGCCGAGCATCGTTCCGACGGTGCGGTTGACGTTGCGGATGGCAACCTGCGCCCGCACCGGCTCGGCTCGGTCGAGCGCGTCGGCGCACAACTCGATCAGCTCGTTGTCCAGGGCGCGTTCGAGGCCGTGGTCCTGCCCGCGAGCGCAGTGCAGCGACGCGCCGGCGGGCAGGTCGGGCACGTGCAGCACCGGCCTCAGGTCGAGGCCGTGTGCCTTCCAGTGGTCCACCGCCGGCCGCACGTCGAGCGCATCAGCACGTCCGATCGCCTCGTCGAGGCTGCGGAAGCCCAGAGCGGCAAGGTACTCGCGCACCTCCTCGGCAATGTAGGTGAAGAACCTCTCGACAAACTCGGGCTTGCCGGCGAATCGCCGGCGCAGCTCGGGGTTCTGCGTCGCCACGCCCACCGGGCAGGTGTCGAGGTGGCAGACCCGCATCATGACGCAGCCCGCGACCACCAGCGGCGCGGTGGCGAAGCCGAACTCCTCGGCGCCCAGCAGGGCCGCGACGACCACGTCGCGGCCGGTCTTGAGCTGCCCGTCGGTTTGCACCACGATCCGGTCACGCAACCCGTTCAGCAGCAGGGTCTGCTGGGTCTCGGCCAGTCCGAGCTCCCACGGCCCGCCGGCGTGCTTGAGCGAGGTCAGTGGTGAAGCGCCGGTGCCACCGTCGTGACCGGAAATCAGCACGACGTCGGCGTGTGCCTTCGAGACGCCGGCGGCCACCGTGCCTACGCCCACCTCGGCGACGAGTTTGACGTGCACCCGGGCTGACGGGTTGGCGTTCTTGAGGTCGTGGATGAGCTGCTTGAGGTCCTCGATGGAGTAGATGTCGTGGTGCGGCGGCGGCGAGATCAGGCCGACACCCGGGGTGGAGAACCGGGTGGTGGCGATCCACGGGTAGACCTTGGGGCCGGGCAGCTGGCCGCCCTCCCCCGGCTTGGCACCCTGCGCCATCTTGATCTGGATGTCGGTGGCATGGGTGAGGTAGTCCGAGGTCACGCCGAAGCGGCCGGAGGCGACCTGCTTGACCGCGCTGCGCCGCTCGGGGTCGCGCAACCGCTCGGGATCCTCACCGCCCTCGCCGGTGTTCGACTTGCCGCCCAGCCGGTTCATCGCGACCGCGAGCGTCTCGTGCGCCTCGGAGCTGATCGAGCCGTACGACATGGCGCCGGTGGAGAACCGCGCGACGATCGATTCGACCGGCTCCACCTCGTCCAGGCTGACCGGCTCCCGTGCCCCTTCGCGGAAGCCGAACAGTCCGCGCAGCGTCATCAGCCGCTTGGACTGCTCGTCGACACGGGCGGTGTAGGCCCGGAACAGCTCGTATTGCCCTGACCGGGTGGAATGCTGCAACCGGAAGACCGTCTCGGGGTCGAACAGGTGCTGCTCGCCGTCGCGGCGCCACTGGTACTCCCCACCCACCTCCAGTCGCCGGTGTGACTGCGGGACCCCGTCGGTGGGATAGGCGCGGGTATGCCGCCGTCGCACCTCCTCGGCGATGACGTCGAGCCCGATGCCGCCGAGCTTGCTCGTGGTGCCGGTGAAGTACCGGTCGACGACGTCGTGCGACAAGCCCACGGCCTCGAAGATCTGCGCTCCGGTGTAGGAGGCGACGGTCGAGACGCCCATCTTGCTCATCACCTTGAGCACGCCCTTGCCGAGCGCGCGCACCAGGTTGCGGACGGCCACCTCAGGCTCGACGTCGGACAGGAAGACGCCGGCGCGGGCCAGGTCCTCCGCAGACTCCATCGCGAGGTAGGGGTTCACCGCGGCCGCGCCGTAGCCCATCAGCAGCGCCACATGGTGCACCTCGCGCACGTCACCGGCCTCGACCACCAGCCCAACCTGCGTGCGGGTCTTCTCCCGGACCAGGTGATGGTGGACGGCCGCGGTCAGCAGCAGCGACGGGATGGGCGCCAGCTCGGGGGTGGCATGCCGGTCCGACAGCACGATCACGCGCACGCCGCGGGCGATCGCCGTCGACACCTCCGCGGCGATCTCGTCCAGCCGGGCCCGCAGTCCCTCGCCGCCGCTGTCTGCGGGGTACAGCCCCTTGACCACGTGCGCGCCGAAGCCCGGCAGGTCACCGTCGCGGTTGATGTGGATGAGCTTGGCCAGCTCGTCGTTGTCGATGACCGGAAACGGCAGCACGACCTGGCGGCAGGCGGCCGGCCCGGGCGCCAGCAGGTTCGCCTCCGGGCCGATCGACCCGGCCAGGGACGTGACCAGCTCCTCCCGGATGGCGTCCAGCGGGGGGTTCGTGACCTGCGCGAACAGCTGGCTGAAGTAGTCGAACAGCAGCCGCGGCCGCTTGGACAGCACTGCGATGGGGGTGTCGGTGCCCATCGACCCGATCGGCTCGACGCCGCTGCGCGCCATCGGCGTGACGAGGATGCGCAGCTCCTCCTCGGTGTAGCCGAACATCTGCTGCCGTCGGGTCACCGACGCGTGGGTGTGCACGATGTGCTGGCGTTCGGGCAGATCGGACAGGTGCACCAGCCCCGCGTGGAGCCACTCGGCGTACGGGTGCTCGGCGGCCAGCCGCGCCTTCACCTCGTCGTCCTCGACGATGCGGTGCTCGGCGGTGTCGACCAGGAACATCCGGCCGGGCTGGAGCCGGCCCTTGCGCACGATGCTGGCCGGTGCGAGATCGAGCACTCCCACCTCGGAGGCCAGCACCACCAGGCCGTCGTCGGTCACCCAGTAGCGCCCCGGCCGCAGGCCGTTGCGGTCGAGCACGGCACCAACCTGGGTGCCGTCGGTGAACACCACGCAGGCGGGACCGTCCCACGGCTCCATCACGGTGGAGTGGAACTCGTAGAAGGCGCGCCTGGCCGGGTCCATCTCGGCGTGGTTCTCCCACGCCTCGGGGATCATCATCAGCACCGCGTGCGGCAGCTCGCGGCCACCCAGGTGCAGCAGCTCGAGCACCTCGTCGAACGTGGCGCTGTCGGAGCCGGTCTGGTCGCAGATCGGGAACAGCCGCTGCAGGTCGCCCGGGATCAGGTCGCTGGCCAGCAGCGCCTCGCGGGCACGCATCCAGTTGCGGTTGCCCATGACGGTGTTGATCTCACCGTTGTGCGCCAGGAACCGGAACGGGTGGGCCAGCGGCCAGCTGGGGAACGTGTTGGTGGAGAACCGGCTGTGCACGACGGCCAGCGCCGAGGCCACCCTCGGGTCGTCGAGCTCGGGGTAGAACGCGGTCAGCTGCTCGGGGGTGAGCATGCCCTTGTAGCCCAGCGTGCGGCTGGACAGCGTCGGGAAGTAGACGCCCAGCTCCAGCTCGGCCCGCTTGCGCAGGCAGAACGCCAACCGGTCCAGCTCGATCCCGGCCCGATCACCGGCGGCGTCGGCCACCAGCAGCTGAGCGAACGACGGCATGCAGCCCCTCGACGTCTGCCCCAGCGTGGCGTCGTGGGTAGCCAGCTCGCGCCAGCCCAGCACCCGCAACCCCTCACTGCCGGCGAGCTGCTCGATCGCGACCCGTGCCTTGGCCGCCTCGTCGTCTTGGGCAGGCAGGAAGGCCGTGCCGACGGCGTACGCCCCGGCTGCCGGCAGCGCGAAGTCGCACTCGGCGCGCAGGAAGGCGTCGGGCACCTGCAGCACGATGCCGGCTCCGTCGCCGGAGTCCGGCTCAGCGCCGGATGCACCTCGATGGTCAAGGTTGCGCAGCGCGGTCAGCGCCTTGGCCACCACGTCGTGCGACGGCTCACCGTCGAGGGTCGCGACGAAGGCGACCCCGCAGGCGTCGTGTTCGTGCTGACCGTCGTACAGACCCTGCGGAGCAGGCACGGACCACCTCTTGTCGTCATGGCTCGAGAGCCGGAGCACGGGCGAAGGCAACGGCAGCCTGGGGACGACACTGGCCCTGGCGGACGTCAATCAGGTTACACACCGGCTCACCGGCGATGCGGTCTGAGGGCAACCGCCACTGCCCCATTGAGCCTGCCCGCGGGATCCGGCGTCAAGCCGTGCGGCGTCGACCCCGCGGCAGGTGCACCGATCGGTGACGTGCGCCCTCAGCCGTGCCGCGGGTCAAGCGGCCGCCCCCAGACGTCCGCCAAGACGCGGCGGGCCTGCGCTGCGAGCGGCGGGGACGCGAAGAACTGGTCGTCGGCAATTTCGTTCTTGACCCGGCCTCCGCCCGGCCCGGCACCGGGCTTCAAGGCGACGCTAGGACTCAGCGTGTGGGTGGCCAATAGGGAGTTCTCCCCATGCCATCAGGCCGTGCTCCGCTGCGAACAGTGTCGCTGCGGCGCGGCTGGACACGCCGACCTTGCGGTAGGCGTTCTGGATGTGCCGATCCGCCGTCTTCGTCGAGATGCCAAGTGCCCGTGCGATCTGTCGGGTCAGGTGGCCCCGGGCCAGCATGGCGAGGACCTGGGCCTCTCGCTTGGTCAGTCTGGCGACACGGGTGAGCTCCGGCGGCGGCTGCCCAGCCGCGGTGACGACGGCGGCGACGGCGTCCGGATCCAGGCGCCCCGCATTCGCCTCCCCGGCGACGTACGCCGCAGCAGCCTCGAGTGTGAGCGCCGTACGGTACCGCCGGGGCTCGACCTTGCTCTGGTACGCGACGGCCGCGGCGAGCAGCCGCGCTGGCACCGGGAGCTGTGCGGCGAGCGCGCCGCGGTGATAGCCGGAGCCGTCAACCCGCTCGTGGTGTGCGCACGAGACGGGGGCCAGGGTGGCCAAGAATCCGCTCCGGGACAGCACGCGATCGGTGTGGTACGGGTGGAGGCGTGCTTGCTCGGCCTCGTCCGCGTCGAGTGGGCCGGGCTTGTTCCAGATCCGGGCGTGGACGGCGACCCGGCCGATGTCGTGCAGCCACCCAGCACGCCGCAACGCGGTCACCGCGGGCGGACGCAAGCCCACGTGCTCCGCAGCCCGGCCGGCCAGCGCGGCCACCGCCGCCGAGTGTCCGGTCAGGTCGGGCGAGACCAGGTCGGCGAACCGCCCCATCGCCGCGAGCCCGCGGTCAAGGTCGGAGTCCCGCAGCCAGCGCCAGCGACCGGGCTCGGCATCGAGAGACGCGGCCGGGGCCTGGGCCACAGGTGCGAGGATGTCGACACTGTTCTGGACCAGGCAGGTCGCGATCTCGGGATCGAAGGCGTGTCCGGACCGCTCGGAAATGCGATCGCGGGCATGCTGGTGGCCGCCGATCAACCGCTGGAAGGCGGCTTCCACTGCGACGTGGACGATTCGCATCACCAGCGGGATCTGCTCCCCACTCGCGCGGCGGAGCGGCCCCTTGCCGTCCCACCGGTCGGTGAGGAACGTGAGCAACTCCGGGACCGACGCCGGCGCCCCCATCTGCCCGGCCAGCATCCCGGCGACCTCGCAGTTGGCGCTGATCGCAGCCTGGGCGTTCCTCGCCATGCGGGGCAGCCGCCAGGCGATCTGGGCCGTGCGCCCCATCCAGCGGGCGTCGGGGTCAGGCAGCGACCGCAATAGCCCGAGGAACGACTCGCGGGGCGTCCCGTATTTGACGGGGTGGAAGTGCTCGGTCATCGAGCTTCCGAAGATCTGGGCGGCCACGTGCACTTCGGTCGTGCAGCCTGCATGAGCGAGGAGTGAGGCGTAGTACACCTCGATGGCCGTGTCCTGGTCCACGCCGAGACGCTCAGCGAGGCGCGTCGCCATCAGCGTCGTCTGCAGGCCGTGCTCGAAAGGAAATCCCATGCCGAGATCGGTCGCCAAGCACAGCGCCCCGATGAGTTCCGCCGTGCGGACCTGGTCAGTCGCGTCGGGATCGGTGTGTGCCACATTCAGACGCTAGCGCCGATCGTGATGCCGAGTTCCACGTTCTGGCGAGAGTGCTCGGGGTCGCCGCGCAGCACCGATGTCTTGCGTCTGACTTCGTCCGGTCGTCTGGGAGGGGAAATACCCAGCCAGTGTCGGTGTGCCTGAGCCGGCTGGAGGCTGGTTGCGTTGTCTGCTACGGGCATGTCGAACAGGAAGCGGCGGCGGCTGTCGCCGAGCGAGAAGTACGACATCTTTGTGTCGGTGCTCCGGTGCCGGGTAGGCCGGGGATGAGCCGGGAGGCCGCGGCGTTGGAGGCCGTGCAGGTCGAGATCGCACGGTTGCGGGCAACGGTGACCGAGCAGTCGGTGGCGTTGCATCTGCACGAGGGAAAATCGCGTTGGGACTGACCGCCGGCCCGTTCCCGCCGCGAGTCGACGCGCCGGCCAGGTTGGCCGGTGGCTCGATCGTCGGCGTCGTGCTTGCCGCCGCAATGGTGCTGGCCGCATTCGCGGGTGGGCAGGCGCCGTCGTGTCGGCGATGAGCGCACTCGCCACCGACGCGACGCGTGGCGTCGCCCTCGGCCTGCAGAACCTCGCCCTCCTGACCGGCGGGGCCCTCGGCACCGCGGCCGCCGCCTCACCGACCTCGCCATTACCCAGCTGGCGGTGCTGGTGCTCGCTCGTGCGGCACGTCGTCAGCCTGCCCCGTCGCCGCCGCTGAGACGGTAGAACTCGGCTGACGGGCAGCAGCGGGGTGGCTCGGTCACCCCAGGCCGACGCCGACCGCGCTCCCGATGGCGAAGGTCAGCGCGGCGGCACCGCCACCGAGCACAAGCTGGCGCACTCCCCCGTACCACCAGCTGCGCTGGGTCACCGTCGTCACCATGGCGCCGCACGCGAACAGCCCCACAAAAGACAGCAGCACCGCGGGCAGCAGGGACGTGGCGCCCAGCAGGTAGGGCAGCACCGGAAGCACGGCGCCGACCGCGAAGGCGACGAACGACGACGCCGCGGCCAGCACCGGCGACGCCAGGTCCTCGGCGTCAACGCCGAACTCCTCACGGGCGTGCACCCGCACGGCGTTGTCCGGATCGGAGTGCACCTGCTCGGCGATCTCGGCGGCCAGCTCGCGGCTGATGCCCTTGGCGGCATACATCGCGGCCAGCTCGGCCATCTCGCCCGCCGGGTTGCGCTCGATCTCGATCCGCTCGATGTCGATCTGGGCTGCGGCGAACTCCGACTGGCTTGCGACCGAGGTGTACTCCCCCGCCGCCATCGAAAACGCCCCGGCGGCCATCCCCGCCAGCCCCGCCAGCACCACCGGCTGGGAGTTGCCGGACCCGGTTCCGCCGACGACGCCGGCGATCAGGGCGAAGTTCGATACCAGGCCGTCCATGGCGCCGAACACCGCCGGCCGCAGCCACCCGCCGGTGACGTCGGGGTGCTCGTGCTGGATCTGCTTGGCATCCGGTAGCTGATGGGGGTCGGGGGCTGTCATCGCTCGACCTTCCGGTCAGCGGGGGTCGCGCCGGCGGATGGCTCGGCTGCCGCTGTCTCGCCCGTGGCCGACTCCTCGTCGGCGGTCTGGTCCGCGGTCTCGTCGCCGGTCTTCTCAGCGGTCCCGTCGGCGGCCTTACCGGTCTTGGCGGCCGGGTGCTCGCTGGCGCCGGCGCCCACTGTCTTCACGCTCCCAGACTCAGCCACCGGCTCCCTGCCCGGCAACGACACGCTGGTCTCGCGGCCGGGACGCAACCGGCCGACGACCACGAGGTAGGCGACGGCGAGGGCGAACACGATGATCGAGGTCCAGACGTTGAGCCGCAGCGGCCCGATCACCTCGGCGTCGTCGATGCGCAGCATCTCGATCCACCCCCGGCCGAGGGTGTAGAGCGCGACGTACAGCGCGAACGCCCGACCATGACCGAGGCGCAGCCAGCGGTCGACGGTGATGACGAGTACCGCAACACCGATGTTCCAGAAGAACTCGTACAGGAAGGTGGGATGGAAGGTGCTGAACTGCTCGAAGCCGACCGGCCGCATCAGCGGATCGATCTCGAGCCCCCACGGCTGGTCCGTCGGCCGCCCGAACAGCTCCTGGTTGAACCAATTGCCCCAGCGGCCGATGGCCTGGGCGAGCACGATCCCGGGAGCGACGGCGTCGGCGAAGACCGGCAGCCGCACACCGGCCCGCCGGGTCCCGATCCAGGCACCCACGGCGCCGAGCAGCACCGCCCCCCAGATGCCGAGACCGCCGCGCCATACGTACAGCACGTTCACCAGCGACCCGTCGGCGCCGAAGTAGGCCTCCGGCGTGCTCAGCACGTGGTAGAGCCGCGCCCCGACTAGACCGAACGGGATCGCCCAGACCGCCACGTCGTACACCAGCCCGGCGCGGCCGCCGCGCTGCTGCCAGCGCCGCTCGCTCAGCCACAGGCAGACGACGACGCCGAGCACGATGCACAGCGCGTAGGCGCGGATCGGCACCGGCCCCAAGAACCAGACCCCCTGCTCCGGGCTGGGGATCGTGGCGGGCAACAGCTGGGTGAGCACGGTCGAGCCTCTCATCCGGCCGGTGCGGCGTCGGTGGCCAGCCGCGCCAGGTCATCGGTCAGGTCGTCCACCGAGACACCCTGGCTCCAGACCAGCACGCCGTCATCGCCGACGTAGCCGATCAGCTGGGCGCCGTGTCCGACCTCGTACCCACCGCTCGGCAACTTGGGGCCCTTCTCGATGGCGATGCCCATGGCGCCGGCGAGGTCGACGATGATGTCGAGCTCGCCGGTGAGGCCGGTGAAGTCGGGGTCGAAGCGGCCCAGGTATCGGCGCAACGTTGCCGGATCGTCGCGGGCGGGGTCGCTGGTGACGAAGACGACCCGCACCTGGTCGCGCAGCCGCTCCGGCAGCCGGGCAACCGCGAGCGTCAGGTCCGACATCACCAGCGTGCACACGTCCGGACAGTTGGTGTAGCCGAAGAAGAAGACCGTCACCGGCCGGTCGAGGTCTGCGGGCAGGGCGAACCGGCTGCCATCGTCGCTGGTCAGCCTCGCCCGAGGCAGCGGAAGCGGGGGCGCGACCTCGAGCCCGGCGAAGTCGGAGTCGTTCGCGCGGTCGTGGACCACCACCGGCGGGCCGTCGTCGGCTGCAGAACTCGGCTCGGCAGGTTGACCGGTGGCGAACATGCCGCAGCCGGCGAGCCCGGTCAGCAAGGCCACCGCACCGGTCGCGGCGGCACGCGCCCACGGTGCCCGACGCTGGCCGCCGGTCATGCCGGCGCCTCGGCCGCCCCGCGCACCCCGCCGGCGAGGTCACGCGAGAGCTCGGTGACGGCGGCGATCCCGGCGCCGCGGTCAGCACCCGCGTCCAGCAGCCGGCGGACGAACGCCGACCCGACGATCACGGCATCGGCGAAAGCGCCGACCTCGGCCGCCTGCGCACCGTTGCTCACCCCCAGCCCGACACCCACCGGCAGGCCGGCCGCATCCGCAATCCGCCGGGTGCGCATGACCAGGGTGGGTGCGTCGGTGCTGATGGCCTCGCGGGCACCGGTCACCCCCATCACCGCGGTGGCGTAGACGAAACCGCGGCAGGCCGCCACCGTGGACTCGATCCGCGCCTGCGTCGACGACGGGGCGACGAGGAAGACCCTGTCCAGGTCATGGGTGTCCGAGGCGGCCACCCAGTCCGCCGCCTCGTCGGGGATCAGGTCGGGGGTGATCAGGCCGGCGCCGCCGGCGGCGGCCAGCCGGCCCGCGAACCGGTCCACACCGAACCGCTCGACCGGGTTCCAGTACGTCATGACCAGCGTGGGCACCCCGGTGGCGGCCACCGCCTCGACCACGCGGAACGTGTCCGCCGTACGCGTCCCGCCCGCCAGCGCAGCCTCGGTGGCTCGCTGGATGGTGGGGCCGTCCATCACCGGGTCGCTGTACGGCAGCCCGACCTCGACGACGTCCACCCCGGCAGCCACCATCGCCTGCAGCGCGGCGATGGAGCCCTCGACGGTGGGGAAGCCGGCTGGCAGGTAGCCGACAAGTGCCGCACGGCCCTCGGCACGGGTGCGTGCCAGCGCCGCGCGCACGCTCACGACGTCAGGTCCGACTGATCAGCGGGGGCGTCGGTGTGCAGGTCACCCGCACGGTCGTCGGCCACCACGCCGGCCTGCTCGGCGTCGAGGTCCGGACCCGCCTCGGCCAGCCCGAAGTACTGCGCCGCGGTGTGCATGTCCTTGTCGCCGCGACCGGACAGGTTCACGACGATCACGGCTTCGGGGCCGAGCTCGGTGGCGACGTCGAGCGCGCCGGCGATCGCGTGCGCTGACTCGATCGCCGGGATGATCCCCTCGGTGCGCGACAGCAGCGCGAACGCCTTCATCGCCTCGGCATCGGTCACCGGCGCGTACGTGGCCCGCCCGGTCTCGGCCAGCCACGAGTGCTCGGGGCCCACCCCGGGGTAGTCCAGCCCGGCGCTGATCGAGTGCGACTCGACGGTCTGCCCGTCGTCGTCTTGCAGCAGGAACGAGCGGGCGCCGTGCAGCACGCCGACGTCGCCGCCGGTGATGGTGGCGGCGTGCCGACCGGTCGCGATCCCGTCACCGCCGGCCTCGAAGCCGTACAGCCGCACCGCCGTGTCGGGCACGAAGGCGGTGAAGATGCCGATGGCATTGGAGCCGCCGCCGACGCACGCGCACACCGCATCGGGCAGCCGGCCCGTCAGCGCCAGCACCTGCTCGCGCGCCTCGTCCCCGATGCCGCGGGTGAAGTCGCGGACCATCGCCGGGAACGGGTGCGCCCCGGCGGCGGTGCCGAGCAGGTAGTGGGTGTCGTCCACGCTGGTCACCCAGTCGCGCAGCGCCTCGTTGATGGCGTCCTTGAGCGTGCGGCTGCCGGTGGTGACCGGGACGACCTCGGCGCCGAGCACCCGCATCCGGGCCACGTTGAGGGCCTGCCGCTCGATGTCGACCTCGCCCATGTAGACGACGCAGTCGAGATCGAGGTAGGCGCAGGCGGTCGCGGTGGCCACGCCGTGCTGGCCCGCCCCGGTCTCGGCGATGACCCGGGTCTTGCCCATCCGCTTGGTCAGCAGTGCCTGGCCGAGCACGTTGCGCACCTTGTGCGCACCGGTGTGGTTCAGGTCCTCGCGCTTGAGCAGGATGCGAGCGCCCGCGACCGCGGACAGGCGGGTCGCGTCGTAGAGCAGGCTCGGCGCCCCGGCGTACTCGCGCAGCATCTCGTCCAGGCGCCGGCGGAAACCGTCGTCGACCATTGCCGAGCGCCAGGCCTGCTCGAGCTCGTCCAGGGGTCCGATCAGCGCCTCGGGCATGAACCGGCCGCCGAAGCGACCGAAATGCCCGCTGGCGTCGGGGACCGCCGCCGGAGCCGTTGGCGTGCGATCGTCTGCAAGCGTCGTCATCAGGGTCTGCGTCTCACCGTTCAGTGTCGGGTCCTGAGGGCCGGGTGAGCGCCGGCGGCCACCAGGTCGGCGACCGTGGCGCGGGGGTCGTCGCCGGTCACCAGGGTCTCACCGACCAGCACGACATCGGCGCCGCAGCGTGCGTACTCGATCACGTCGTGCGGGCCGCGCACCCCCGACTCGGCGATTCGCACCACATGCTCGGGGATGCGTGGCGCCAGCCGGGAGAACGCCGTCCGGTCCACCTCCAGGGTCTTCAGGTCGCGTGCGTTGACGCCGATGAGCTCGGCGTCGGCGTCCAGCGCACGCTCCAGCTCGGCCTCGTCATGCACCTCCACCAGTGGGGTGAGACCCATGCTGACCGAGCGCTCCACCAGCGACACCAGGGCGGGCTGGTCGAGCGCGGCGACGATCAGCAGTGCCATGTCGGCGCCGGCGGCTCGCGCCTCCCACAGCTGGTACGACGACACGATGAAGTCCTTGCGGAGCACCGGCATGCTCACGTGCGCCCGGACGCTGCGCAGGTCGTCGAGCGACCCGCCGAAGCGTCGGCGCTCGGTCAGCACGCTCACCGCCGCCGCACCACCGGACTCGTACTCGACGGCCAACGCGGCCGGGTCGTCGATCGCGGCCAGCGCTCCCCGGCTGGGGCTCGCACGCTTGACCTCGGCGATCACCGACACCCCAGACGAGCGGAATGCGGGCATCGGATCGAGCGCCGGGTCCTGCCGGCTGGCCTGGCCCTTGACGTCCGCCAGCGATAAGGCCGCCTCCCGGTCGGCGAGGTCGAGCCTCGCTCCGGCGACGATCTCGTCGAGCACGGACATGTCAGCCCCCCGGCGGGAACGGTTCGTCGGACGTTTCAGGGTACGACTCCGCCCGGCGGGTGAGGTGGTCGGGGCGAGGATCAGGTCGCGTCGGCCGGCGAGCGCTCGTGCTGCGTGCGGTCGCCACCGAGACGCGCCGACGACATCACCAGACCGACGATCGGGGACACGACCACCAGCGCACAGCCGATCCAGAACATCACCCAGCTCGGGCCGATGACCAACGCGATGCCCCCGACCGTGAACCCCACCAGGCACAGGGAGACGGCGGTCCAGGCGGCAGGGGTGGACCCGTGGCTGTCTGACATCGGAGCCGTCCTCGGGGTGCTGGGCGGAGCAGGAACCTGGCCGGGCCGGCCGTGCGCTACGTCGCGACCCGGCTTTCGTGTCCGTCCCATTGTGACGGGTTCGCATCGTGGCCGCTCAGCGGGTGGGGTCGTGACCCTCGTCGAGGGCACGCCACAGGTCCTGCGCGTCGGTGCGTTCGCCAGGCTCAGCAGTCCCAGCAGGCTCAGCGGTCCCAGCAGGCTCAGCGGTCCCAGCAGGCTCAGCGGTCCCGGTGGGCTGGGCCGACGGTGGCTGGGCCGACGGTGGCTGGGTCGACGGTGGCTGGGCCGACGACCGCTCGTAGCGACGGCTCATCCCCGGCCAGCGTGCCCCCCGGGCGACGGCGGCCATCCCGGTGGCGACCAGCAGCAGGGCGGCCACCCCGGCGACCCACGCCCAGCCGGTGCCGTCGGCGGCGCGGACCGCTTGGTCCACCGCCTCGGCGTCAGCACCTGCCGGCGTGTCAGCCGCAGCCGACCGCAACGTCTGGTTCAGGTGCGCGCCAGCACGCAATGCGGCCAGCCAGGCGCCGACGCCAACAACGGTCAGCACCGTGGCCACCAGCTGTCGCCACCGCCCCGAGGTCGCCAGCGTCGCCGCGAGGGCCGCAAGGGCTACCAGCGCGAGCGCGCGCAACTCCCCGGCGGCGTCAGCCCCGGAGACAGCCACCTCCTGCCGCGGCATGCCGGGCGTCAGGATCGATGCCTGCACCCACGGCTGCCCGACCGACAGCAGCAGCAGCCCGACCGCGGCCGCGCCGACGGCGAGCACGACCGCGTGCTCCCGACCGCCGCGCGCCGCCATGCTCACTGCCCGCGGCTCACTGCCCGCGCTCGGATTGCGGCCGCTGCTGGCGAGCCACCTCGACCACGGACAGCGCGTCGGCGTCGAAGCAGGTGCCCGCACCGGTGTGGCAGGCCGGGCCGTCGGCGTCCACCCGGACGAGGAGGGTGTCACCGTCGCAGTCGAGCCGGACCTCGCGAACCCACTGGCGGTTTCCCGAGGTCTCCCCCTTGACCCACCGCCGCTGCCGTCTGCGGCTGAAGAAGGTGGCCCGGCCGGTGGTGAGGGTGTCGTGCAGGGCCTCCGCGTCCATCCAGCCCAGCATCAGCACCGCCCCGGACGTGGCGTCCTGGACGATGGCGGGAACCAGCCCGTCGGCGCTGAAACGCACCCGCGCGCGCAGCCCGGTGTCGAGCCGGCCGGCGTCATCGCTCACTGGGCACCTCCCTCCCGAGGCGTGACTGCGCGACCCACGAGGCGTGCAGCCGTCCGTACACCCCACCGTGTTCGACCAGGCGTGCGTGCGGTCCGCGCTCGACCAGTACGCCGTCGTCGAAGACCAGTACCTCGTCGGCGGCCTCCGCGGTGCTCATCCGGTGCGCCACCGTCACCGACGTGCGGCCCCGCAAGAGGCCGTCGAGGGCCCGACCGATCATGGCCTCGGTCTGCGGGTCGACCGCGCTGGTTGCCTCGTCCAGCACCAGCAGGTCGGGGTCGGCCAGCGCCGCACGCGCAAGCGCCACCAGCTGCCGCTCACCGGCCGACAGTGACTCCCCCCGCTGCCCGACCCGGGTCGCCAGCCCATGGGGCAGGCGGGCATACCACTCCGCCAGGCCGAGCCCTGCGACGGCCTCGACCAGGGTGGTGTCGTCGGCGCCGGGTCGGCCGTAGCGCAGGTTGTCGGCGAGGGTGGAGTCGAACAAGAAGCCATCCTGCGGCACCATCACCACGCGCCGACGCAGCGAGTCGAACGCGACGTCGCGCAGGTCGACGCCGCCGAGAAAGACCTGGCCGCGCACCGGGTCCATCAGCCGGGTCAGCAGCTTGGCGAAGGTGGTCTTGCCCGACCCGGTCTCGCCCACCACTGCGACCCGGCGACCGGACGCGATGGAGACGTCGACGTCGCGCAGCACGTCTGGGCCGTCGGGATAGGCGAAGCCCACGTGTGCGAAGGCGATGTCGAGGGGCCGGTCGGGCAGCGCGGTGCCGGCCGGGCCGGGGTCGGACACGTCGGCGGGGGTGTCCAGCAGGGCGATCACCCGCCGCCACGACGCCACCGCGTTCTGGGCCTCGGTCAGCACCTGGGTCGCCATCTGCACCGGCCCGACGAGCAGGGACACGAGGAAGGCGAAGGCAATGACGGTGCCGGCGCTGAGCTGCCCCGCCACCCCGAGCCACACGCCGACGACGACCACCGCAGCACTGGCCAGCCCGCCGGCGAGCCCGGCGGAGGCGAAGGTCATCGCCACCAGCCGCTGCGCCTCGACCTGCCGCCGGTAGTTCGCGTCGATCGCGGCATCGACCCGCTCCTGGGTCCGCTCCTCGATGGCGTGCGCCTTGACCACCGAGGCGCCGACGACCGGCTCGGCGATGACCGAGAGCATCTCGCCGACGCTGCGGCGTACGCGGCCGTACGCGGCCGTCATGCGGCCGGTCACCGACCGCAGCGCCAGCACCAGCGGCAGGAAGCACACCCAGACCACGAGGGTCAGCTGCCAGGAGTAGACGAGCATGACGATGCTGGCCACCAGGGCCTGGCCGATGGAGACCACGAAGAAGATGCCACCGAACTGCAAGAACAGCGAAACCTGGTCGATGTCGCTGGTCACACGCGACACCAGCGCCCCTCGACGTTCGCTGCTCTGGGTCAGCACCGGCAGGTCGTGGACGTGCCGGAAGGCCTGCACCCGCAGGTCGGCGAGGCCGTTCTCGCTGGCAACGAACAGCCGCACCTTCATGGCGTACGCCGCGGCCGCGCTCACCACGACCACGAGCAGCGACACCACCACCAGCCACAGCACGGCTCGCTGGTCCACGCCCTCGCCGCCCGTCAGCCCCCGGTCGATGGTCTGCTGGACCACGACGGGCACGACGGCCCCGCCGGCGGTGGAGACCACCGCAAGCGCCAGCGTGCCGCCGATGCCCGTGCGCAGCCTCGGGGACAGTTGCACCCCCCGCCGCAACGTCTGCCAGGCGCCGGTGCTCTCACCGCTGGCGACGACGGTGTCGTTGGTGGCGGTCGCGGGCGCCGCGGTCGATCCGCTCACGCCGGCAGCACCGCGCTGACGTCGTCGGGCCCGCCGCCCGGTTCCGCCGTGCCAGCGGTCGCCTCGTGGTCGGCGCGCTCTCGGGCACGGTCATAGGCGTCCACGATGTCGCGGTAGGCCGGCGAGCGTGCGGACAGCTCGAGGTGGGTGCCGCGGTCGGCGATCCGGCCGTCGTCGAGGAAGAGGACCTCGTCGGCCAGCGCGATGGTGGCCTTGCGGTAGGCCACCACCAACGTGGTGGGCCCACCGGCACCGGCCTGCTCCCGCAGCCCGGCGAGCACCGCGGCCTCGACCTCCGGGTCGACGGCGCTGGTCGCGTCGTCCAGCACGAGCAGCCGGGGCCGCCGGACCAGCGCCCTGGCCAGGGCCAGCCGCTGCCGCTGGCCGCCGGACAAGGTGGTGCCCCGCTCCCCCAGCGGCGCCTCCAGGCCCAGCGGAAGCCGGGCGACGAAGCCGTCGGCCTGCGCGGTGCGCAGCGCTGCCCAGACGTCGTCGTCGGACACCTCGGCGCCGAGGGCGACGTTGCCGCGGACGGTGTCGTCGAACAAGAACGTGTGCTGCGGCACCAGGGCCACGGTGTCGGCCAGGGCGGCATGGCTGAGCTCGCGGGCGTCACCGCCGTCGAGAAGCACCGAGCCCTGGTCGGGGTCGACGAGGCGCGCCAGCAGCGACGTCAGCGTGCTCTTGCCCGAGCCGGTCCGGCCCACCAGCGCCACCGTCCGGCCCGCGCCCACCGAGAGCTGCACGTCGTGCAGCACCGGGCGATCCGCCTCGTAGCCGTAGCCGAGGCCGCGCGTCTCCAGCCGCACCGGGCCGTGCCCGTTCGCCGGCCGCTCGCCGTAGGGCGTGGACCCGTCGGCGTCCAGCACCGCGCGGACCCGGTCCCAGCCGACGACGGTGCGGGGCAGCTCGCCGAGGACCCAGCCGATCGCGCGCACCGGAAAGGCGATGACGGTGAACAGGAACGCCACCTGCACAACGTCGCCAGGTTCTGCACCGCCGGACAGCACCCGTTGCACACCGACCAGGATGACCAGCAGGACGCCGATGATCGGCAACGCCTCGAGCGCCGGGTCGAAGACGCTGCGGACCCGGCCGGCGGCGACGTTGGCGTCGCGCAGGCGGAAGGTCTCCGCGCGGAAGCGCTCGGTCTCCTCGGTCTCGCGGCCGAGGGCCTTGACGACCATCGCGCCGTCGAAGGACTCGTGGGCGACACCGCTCACGTCGGCGCGCAGCTGCTGGGCCAGGGTCACCCGCGGAGACAGCGCGCGCTGGTAGCCGACGTTGATCGCGAACAGCAGCGGGAAGACCACCAGCCCGACGATCGTCAACACGATGTCGGCCGTCAGCATCGCGATCACCGCGACCACCAGCATCGCCAGCACGCCCACCGCCATCGGCAGCGGCATCATCACCGCCCAGGCCGCCTCGACGTCGGCGTTGGCGTTGGACAACAGCTGGCCGGTGGGGTGCGCCTGGTGCCAGCGCATCGGCAGCCGCAGGTACTGCCGGGTCACCGCCCGCCGGTGGTCGGCCATCAGCCGGAAGTACACGATGCCGCCGACCAGCCGCCGGGCGATCACACCCAGTGCCCGGCCGAGCGCGACGCCGAGGAACAGCAGGCTGACCGCGACCAGGTCACCGGTGTCGACGACGTCGAGGGCGAAGGCGGGCGTGATGACCTCGTCGGTCGCCCAGCCGAGCACCCAGGCGTCGGCGACGGTGAGCGCGCCGTAGACCAGGCTGCCCACCACGGCCACGCTGAACAGCCGCCGCTGCGCCCGGGCCCCGTGGGCGATGACGCCCAGCCCGCGGCGGGTGGTGCCTGGGCGGGTGGACACGCGTGCGCTCCTCGTGCGGGGAAGGGTCGGTAGGGACGCCGGCCGGTGCGGCGCCGGCCACGTCTGCCCAGCCTACGTCTTCACAGGCACCGCTCCTGCACACACGTTTAACTCGCCGCAGGCACCACTTGGTACCTCCGGCACCAACCCGGCGACGAGAACGGTGCGAACGTGCCGAGTGGCGGCGTCCGGCCCGTACGGCGCTGGACGCCGGGTCCGGGGAGTGCGCGCGGACGCCCGGTGGCTGGCGGCGCGTGGATGGCAGCACACCGGGACGACTTGGTGCCTGCCCGCAGAGGGGCCGGCGTTAGCTGTGCGTAAACGCACCACGGCCGGCGGTCGTCCTGGTGCGTTCGCGCACACTGGGCCGCGGCGCCCGCCCTCCTGCCCCGGTGGCGGTGACGTCTGCCTCAGCGGACCGGTTGGCCCTCGGCGCGCAGCGCCTGCTTGACGTCGCCGATGCTCAGGTCGCCGAAGTGGAACACGCTGGCGGCGAGCACCGCGTCGGCGCCGGCGGCAATCGCCGGTGCGAAGTCGCCGACCGCCCCGGCGCCGCCGCTGGCCACCAGCGGGACGGTGCACACCGCCCGCACGGCCGCCAGCATCTCGAGGTCGTACCCCGCACGGGTTCCGTCGGCATCCATGGAGTTCAGCAGGATCTCGCCGGCACCGAGGTCGCAGCCGCGGCGGGCCCACTCGACAGCGTCGAGACCGGCCGATCGCCGCCCACCGTGGGTGGTGACCTCGAAGCCGCTCGGCTGGTCGGCGCTGCGCCGGGCGTCGATGCTGAGCACCAGCACCTGTGACCCAAACCGGTCGGCGATCTCGGCCATCACCTGCGGCCGTTCGATTGCGGCGGTGACCATGGCGACCTTGTCGGCACCCGCGCGCAGCAGCCGGTCCACGTCGGCGACGGTGCGTACCCCGCCGCCGACCGTGAGCGGGATGAACACCTGCTCCGCGGTGCGTGACACCACGTCGTAGGTCGTCTCGCGGGAGTCCGACGAGGCGGTGATGTCGAGGAAGCACAACTCGTCGGCGCCCTCGGCGTCGTAGACCCGCGCCATCTCCACCGGGTCGCCGGCGTCGCGCAGCTCGACGAAGTTCACGCCCTTGACGACCCGGCCACCCGTGACGTCGAGGCACGGGATCACCCGCACGGCCACGCTCACGATGGTCGCCCTACAGCCACCAGCGCGTCCGCGAGCGTGAACGCGCCGGTGTACAGCGCGGTGCCCACGATGGCCCCCTCCACGCCGAGCGGGGTCAGCCCCGCCAGGGTCTCGAGGTCGGCGAGGGTGGAGATGCCCCCGGAGGCGACCACCGGGCGGTCGGTACGCGCGCACACCGCCCGCAGCAGGTCCGTGTTCGGGCCGGCCAGCATGCCGTCCTTGTTGACGTCGGTCACGACGTAGCGTGCGCAACCGTCGCGGTCCAACCGCTCCAGCACCTCCCAAAGGTCACCACCGTCCTGCGTCCACCCGCGGGCCGCCAGCGTCGTCCCGCGCACATCGAGCCCGATGGCGATCCGGTCGCCGTGCTCGGCGATGGCCCGGGCGCACCACTGCGGGTCCTCCAGGGCGGCAGTGCCGATGTTGACCCGCCGGCACCCCGTGGCCAGGGCAGCGCGCAGGGACTCGTCGTCACGGATGCCGCCGGACAGCTCCACGTCGATGTCGACCGCGTCGACGACCTCGGTGAGGACCGCCCGGTTGTGGCCGCGGCGGAACGCCGCGTCGAGGTCGACCAGGTGGATCCAGCCGGCGCCGCCGGCCTGCCAGCGCCGCGCAGACTCGACCGGGTCACCGAAGACGCGCTCGGTCCCGGCCACCCCTTGCACCAGTTGGACGGCCTGCCCCGCGGCGACGTCGACGGCGGGCAGCAGCTGCAGGTGGTCACTCACAGCACGGACCCTATGCGGGCGCCGACCGGCGCCGCAGCGTCAGCGCGGCCGGTCCGGCTCGAGATCGATCATCTGGGCCAGCGGTTCGACCTCGCGCACCCTGCCCTCGGCGGCGTTGATCGCCGACGCGGTGTCGTCGGCGCTGGCCGCGTCGAGCACCGCGATCTTGGCCGTGACCAGCAGCTCCTCCGGGCCCAGGTGCATTGTGCGCAGGTGGATCACCTCGGTCACCCC
>JBBSNM010000002.1:0-69285 GCA_038232655.1 Propionibacteriales bacterium
ATGTTGCGGATGAACCGCCCGGTCGAGCAGTAGGCGTCCTTCCGGCCGTTATGGTCCACGTCGGCCCAGGCGCAGTCGTGCCGGTCGATGGTCTTGCCGTCGGGGTTGTTGGCCGGCCACGCCGACTTGGCGACCCGGCGGTAGCTCCCGTCGCCGTTGTTGCGCCAGAGCTTGCCGCCCTGGCCGTGGTAGCCGATCCAGACGTCCTGCGCGCCGTCCATGTTGTAGTCGATGCCGTCGGCCGACCAGGTCTTGCTCTTCTTGGCCAGGCCGGCATCCGCGGCCCGGTCCTCGACCACCAGACCGGCCCCGGAGGCTGCCGGCTCATCGGCGGCGCCCAGGTGTCACGGGCCGGTCGCCGGGCGTCGCGTGCGTAGCATGGGCGGATGGACCCCGCGCTCGGCTCGATCTCCTCCGAACCGGCCCGCGAGTTCGCCCCGCTGGCGCTGACATTCGACGACGTGCTGCTGCTGCCGGCAGAGACCGACGTGATCCCGAGCGAGGTCGACACCACGACGCGGCTGACCCGATCACTCGACGTCGCCCTGCCGCTGGTCTCCAGCGCGATGGACACTGTCACCGAGGCGCGGATGGCGATCGCGATGGCCCGCCAGGGCGGGATCGGTGTCTTGCACCGCAACCTGTCGATCGAGGACCAGGCCGCCCAGGTCGACCTGGTGAAGCGCTCGGAGTCGGGCATGATCACCAACCCGGTCACGATCGGCCCCGGCGCCACGCTCGAAGAGCTGGACGAGCTGTGCGGCCGGTTCCGGGTGTCGGGGCTGCCGGTGGTCGACGAGCAGCGGGTGCTGCTGGGCATCATCACCAACCGTGACCTGCGCTTCATCTCGGTCTCGGAGTGGCCCGACCGGCTGGTGCGCGACGTCATGACCCCGATGCCGCTCGTGACCGCCCCGGTCGGCATGAAGGCCGACGACGCGGCCGGTCTGCTGGCCGTGCACAAGGTCGAGAAGCTGCCGCTGGTGGACGACGCCGGCCGACTGACCGGTCTGATCACCGTCAAGGACTTCGTCAAGTCGGAGCGCTACCCGCTGGCCACCAAGGACGGCGAGGGACGGTTGTGCGTCGCAGCCGCCCTGGGCTTCTTCGGGGACGCCTGGGACCGCGCCACCGCACTCGTCGCCGCCGGCGTCGACGTGCTGGTGGCCGACACGGCCAACGGCCATGCCCGGCTGATGCTCGAGATGGTGCGCCGGCTCAAGGCCGACCCGCACACCCGTGGCGTGCAGGTCATCGGCGGCAACGTGGCCACCAGGGCGGGCGCGCAGGCCATGGTCGATGCGGGCGTCGACGCCGTGAAGGTCGGTGTCGGCCCGGGGTCGATCTGTACCACCCGCATGGTCGCCGGTGTCGGCGTCCCCCAGGTCAGCGCCATCCACGAGGCGGCGCGCGCCTGCCGACCAGCGGGGGTGCCGGTCGTCGCCGACGGCGGGCTGCAGTACTCCGGCGACATCGCCAAGGCGCTGGTCGCCGGTGCCGACACGGTAATGTTGGGGTCGCTGCTCGCCGGCTGTGAAGAGAGTCCCGGTGAGCTGATCTTCGTCAACGGCAAGCAGTTCAAGAGCTATCGCGGCATGGGCTCACTGGGTGCGATGGCCTCGCGCGGGCGCACCTCCTACTCCAAGGACCGCTACTTCCAGGCCGACGTGGCCGGCGACGACAAGTTGGTGCCGGAGGGCATCGAGGGGCAGGTGCCCTACCGCGGACCGCTGTCGGCGGTCGCACACCAGCTGGTCGGCGGCCTGCACCAGTCGATGTTCTACGTCGGCGCGCGCACCGTCCCTGAGCTGCACGAGCGCGGGCGGTTCATCCGTATCACCGCTGCGGGGCTGCGCGAGAGCCACCCGCATGACATCAAGATGACCGTGGAGGCGCCGAACTACTCCGGCCGCTGACGCCGCTAGGGTCGGCGGCGTGGTGGAGATCGAGATCGGCCGTGCCAAGCGCGGCCGCCGGGCGTACGCATTCGACGACATCGCGATCGTGCCGAGCCGGCGCACGCGCGACCCCGAGGACGTGTCGGTGGCGTGGCAGATCGACGCCTACCGCTTCGACATCCCGGTGATGGCGGCCCCGATGGACTCGGTGATGTCGCCAGAGACGGCGATCGCGCTCGGTCGGCTCGGCGGTCTCGGGGTGCTCGACCTCGAGGGGCTGTGGACCCGCTACGACGACCCCGGTCCGATGCTCGACGAGGTCGCCCGGATGCGCGGCCACGACGCCACCCGGCGGCTGCAGCAGATGTACACCGAGCCGGTACGCCCCGAGCTCGTCCGCGACCGGCTGCAGCAGATGCGCAACGCCGGCGTCACCGTGGCCGGCGCGCTGTCCCCCCAGCGCACCGCCAGGCTCGCGGCGACCGTCGTCGAGGCCGGCGTGGACCTGTTCGTGATCCGGGGGACGACGGTGTCGGCCGAACACGTGTCCAGCAACGCCGAGCCGCTGAACCTCAAGGACTTCATCTACGAGCTGGACGTGCCCGTGATCGTCGGTGGGTGCGCCACCCACCAGGCGGCGCTGCACCTCATGCGCACCGGCGCGGCGGGGGTGCTGGTCGGCTTCGGCGGCGGCGCGGCGCACACCACCCGCTCGGTGCTGGGGCTGTCGGTGCCGATGGCGACCGCTGTGGCCGACGTGGCGGCGGCGCGGCGGGACTACCTGGACGAGTCCGGTGGGCGCTACGTGCACGTGATCGCCGACGGCTCGGTCGGCCGCAGCGGCGACGTCGCCAAGGCCATCGCCTGCGGTGCCGACGCGCTGATGGTCGGCTCGCCCTTCGCCCGTGCTGCGGAGGCGCCCGGCGCCGGCTTCCACTGGGGCGGCGAGGCCTGGCATGCGGACCTGCCCCGCGGTGAGCGGGTCGAGATCGGCACGGTCGGCACCCTCGAGGAGGTGTTGTTCGGCCCGTCCAGCACCGCGGACGGCACCATGAACCTGATCGGTGCGCTGCGCCGGTCGCTGGCCACCACCGGCTACACCGAGCTCAAGGAGTTCCAGCGCGTCGAGGTCGTGGTGCAGTAGGTGCCGGCAGCCGCGGGGTGGCCTGCGGGCCCGGCCGGGGGGAGGGGATGGCCGGGCCCGCAAGCCGGCTGGCGTGCCAGCCGGGACCCAAGCCCGGGAGGGAGCGGAGGGACCGGGTCCTGCAACCCTCAACGAGCCTCGGCCGGCCACGTTACGGCGGCTGCTCGCTCGGAACTTCGGGCTAGACTCCCGTCGGTGACGGTCGTCGAGCAGACACCCGACCACGACCTCGTCCTGGTCGTCGACTTCGGTGCGCAGTACGCCCAGCTGATCGCCCGCCGGGTGCGCGAGGCCAAGGTCTACTCCGAGGTCGTGCCGCACACCATGCCGGTCGAGCTGCTGCTCGACCGGCAACCCAAGGCAGTCGTGCTCTCCGGCGGCCCGCAGTCGGTCTACGTCCCGGGCGCGCCGCAGCTCGACCCGGCGCTGCTGTCGGCCGGCATCCCGGTCCTCGGCATCTGCTACGGGTTCATGGCGATGGCGGCCGCGCTCGGCGGCGACGTCCGCCAGACCGGCATGCGTGAGTACGGCCGCACGCCGGTCACCGTCACCGAACCGGGAACCCTGCTGGCGGGCCTGCCGGCCGAGCTGCGGTCATGGATGTCGCACGGCGACGAGGTGGTGGCCGCGCCCGACGGGTTCGTGGTCAACGCGACCTCGCCGCGGGCGACGGTGGCCGCCTTCGAGGACGTCTCGCGGCGGCTGGCCGGGGTGCAGTGGCATCCGGAGGTGCTGCACACCGAGCACGGCCAAGACGTGCTGGAGCGCTTCCTCGTGGGCATCGCCGGCTGCCGGCAGACCTGGACGATGGTCAACATCGTCGACGACCTGCTCGCCCGCATCGTCGCCCAGGTCGGCGGCAAGCGTGCGATCTGCGGGCTGTCGGGCGGTGTCGACTCGGCGGTGGCAGCCGCGCTGGTGCAGCGGGCCATCGGTGACCGGCTGACCTGCGTGTTCGTCGACCACGGCTTGCTGCGCAAGGGTGAGGCCGAGCAGGTGGAGCGAGACTACGTCGCCGCGACCGGGGTCGCGCTGAAGGTGGTCGACGCGCACGACCAGTTCCTGTCCGCGCTGGCGAGGCTCAGCGACCCCGAGGACAAGCGAAAGGCGATCGGCCACGAGTTCATCCGGGTCTTCGAGGCGGCCGAGCGCGCGGTGGTCGCCGAGGCCGGCGCGCAGGGGGAGGCGGTCGAGTTTCTCGTGCAGGGCACGCTGTACCCGGACCTGGTCGAGTCCGGCGGCGCGCTCGACGGCGGGGCGAGCGGGGCAGCGGTCATCAAGAGCCATCACAACGTCGGTGGGTTGCCCGACGACCTGCAGTTCTCGCTGGTGGAGCCGCTGCGCACGCTGTTCAAGGACGAGGTGCGCAAGGTCGGCGAGCAGCTCGGCCTGCCCGCCGAGATCGTGTGGCGCCAGCCCTTCCCGGGGCCGGGGCTGGGCATCAGGGTCATCGGGGAGGTGACCCGTGAGCGGCTGCGCATCCTGCAAGACGCCGACGCCATCGCCCGTGAGGAGCTGAGCGCGGCCGGGCTGGACCGCGACATCTGGCAGTGCCCGGTCGTGCTGCTGGCCGGCGTGCGCTCGGTCGGCGTGCAAGGTGACGGCCGCACCTACGGGCACCCGGTCGTGCTGCGCCCGGTCACCAGCGAGGACGCGATGACCGCCGACTGGGCCCGGGTGCCGTACGACGTGCTGGAGCGGATCTCGACCCGCATCACTAACGAGGTCGCCGAGGTCAACCGGGTCGCCGTCGACATCACCAGTAAGCCCCCCGGCACGATCGAGTGGGAGTAGACCGACCGCGCGCCAGGGCGGCGCGGGGCGCACGATGGGCACCATGTCCTCGCACTGGCCCACCCGCTTTTGTGCCGAGTCGCCCCCGCGCCGCGCCCGTCAGCTGACCGGTGACGTGGTTGCCGTGCTGTTGCTGCTCGGCTGCCTGTGGATCGGCAACGGGGTGCACGACCTCACCAACCAGCTGGCCGGCCCGGCCGGTCGCTGGAGGCGGCAGGGTCGAGCCTGGGAGATCGGCTGGCGGAGGCGGGCTCGGCTGCTAAGGAGGTCCCGGTAGTGGGCGAGGAGCTGGCGACACCCTTCACCGGTGCCAGTGACGCAGGGCGCACGCTCGAGGGCGCCGGGGTGCAGCAGCAGGCAGCGGTGGGCACGTTGGCCAACGCGCTCGGCTGGCTCAGCGGCGGGGTGCCCGCGCTGCTCGTGCTGGCGCTGTGGCTGCCGCGACGCTTGCGCTTTGCCCGGCAGGCCGCACCGGCGCGGCGGCTGCTCGACGCCGGTGTCAGCCTGGACGTGTTCGCGCTTCGGGCGCTGGCCCGACAGCCGGTCGCGGCGCTCGAAAGGCTCGAGGGTGACGTCGCGGCGGGCTGGCGCGCCGGCGATCCCGCAGTCGTCGAGGCGCTCGCCGGGCTCGAGCTGCGCGAGCTCGGGCTTGACGTCGGGCGCAGCAGCGCGTACACCTCGCCGGGCTGCACCTGCACCGTCACGTCGTCCAGCGCGGTGACGTCGCCGTAGTGCTTGGAGACGCCGCGGACGTCGATGGCTGGGGTCTTCATGAGCGGTCTCGTGGCTGCAGCAGGTCGCCGAGCGCCGAGAACGCCTCATCGATGTGGGACGGCAGGTGGCCCCCTCGATTGCCCACCGCTCGACGGCCACGGCGGCGCAAGCCGCCGCGGCGACCGAAACCGCCAGCGTGCCGCCCTGCCGGCCGTCTCGTTCGGCCAGCGCGCCGGCCAGATGCGCAACCAGGCTCTCCTGCTGGTCGCGGGTACGAGCGCGCAGCGCCGGTACCGACAGGACAAGCGCGGTGCGTTGTCGGATCTCCTCCACATCCGCCTCGTAGACGGCTGCGAAGGCATCGGCGAACCCGCGCCGTACGGCGCGGAGCGCGCCCTCGCTGGCTGGGCGGGCGCGCACCGCGTCGGCGATCAGCGGGTCGTACACGTCCTGGAGAACGATGTCCTCCTTGGTCGCGAAGTACCGGAACAGCGTGGCCGGGGACACTGCCGCGGCCGCTGCGATCTGCTCACAGGTCGTGGCGTCGTAACCGTGGCTGGCGATGAGCCGCAGTCCCGCACGTTGGATGGCTGCCCGGGTGCGCTCCTTCTTGGTCTCGCGCAGTCTCGCCACCGGCGACTCTCCGAAGGTCAAGGGCCCGGGCCGGTTGCCGGCGAGGGGGTGGCGCCAGCGTCAGCGGGCGTCGGCTGCGGGCAGCCACAGGCTCACCGTGGTCCCCTGGCCCGGCTCCGATCGAATCGCCAGCTGGCCGCGGTTGCGCAGGACGAAGGCCTGTGCCGACCACAGGCCCAGCCCGCTGCCCCCACGCTTGGTGGTGAACAGCGGATGCACGGCCCGTTCCAACACCTGCGGCAGCATTCCCGGACCGTCATCGACCACGTCGAGGCAGACGTAGCGGCCGGGGTCGAGCGCTGGGGGTTCCTCGCTCAGTGACGCGGAGCGTTCCTTCTCGACGGCCACCGCCCTGACCCGGATGGTCACCACGACCTCGTCATCGGTGGCCTCGGCGGCGTTGGTGACCAGGTTGAGCAGCACCTGTTCGATCTCGCCCTCGGCGATGAGCATCGACAAGCCGGTGGGTACGTCCTCGACCAGCCGGTCTGCGGGTTGCACGGTGTGCAGCAGTGGTCGCACCCGGTCCAGGGTCGCGGCCACCGGCGTCGGCGTGCGCTCGGAGCGGCGGTACTGGGTGGCTGTCAGCATGGTGGCGATCTGGGCTGCAGAGTGCAGCGTCGCCTGCTGGGCCTCGCCGAGCACTTCCAGCAGCCGCTCCTTTAGGCCTGCGGGGGCCTGGTCCGGCACCAGGGCGGCGTCCTCGATGGCCAGCTCGACCAGCGAGCGTACGGCGGTGAGCGCATTCTTGAGGTCGTGGGCCATCCCGCCGGCGTAGCGGCCGAGGCTGTCGACGATCCGCAGCTGCGCGAGCCGACGCTCGGCGACGCGCTGCGCCTGCTCGGCGCGGTAGCCGGCCGTGACGTCGAGGGAGATTCCACAGGTGGCATAGGGCTGCCCGTCAGCATCGTGCAGCGCGAACTTGTGCGATCGGTAGACCACGTCCACCGGCTCACCGAAGATCTCGATCTCGTCGACCTGCTCGGTCAGTGCCCGCCGGTCGTTCTCCCTCAGGCGCGCCGCCTGCTCCGCACCGAAGATGTCGACGTCGGTGTGTCCCAGGTACTGCTCTGCGGTGATCCCGGTCTGTGACACCACCCCCGGGGACACGAACAGGTACCGCCCGTCGAGGTCCTTGACGTAGATGCTGGTCGGGGCCGCGTCGATGATCGCGCTGAGCTGTGGCCGCGGCTCGCTCACGACGGAGCTTCCGACGGCGCCGACCCGAGCCAGCGGTAACCCGCGCCGACCTCGGTGCGCACCAGGCAGGGCTCGCCCGCGTCGTCCCCCAGCTTGGCCCGCAGCGAGCGCAGGTGGGCGCGCAACGTCTGCCGGTTCTCGTCACCGTACGACTGCCCCCACAGCCGGCGGATCAGCCAACCGTGCGTGAGCAGCTTGCCGGGGTTGTTGGCGAACGCCTCGAGCAGCTGCCACTCCTTCGGCGTCAACAAGACCTCACGACCGGCGCGCTCGACGGTGCGGCTGGCCAGCTCGATGCGCAGGTCGGCGACTACGATCTCGGCGACCGGCGCATTCGTGGTGGTCCGGCGCAGCAGAGCGCGGACCCGGGCCCGCAGCTCGCCGAACCCGAAGGGCTTCTCCAGGTAGTCGTCGGCACCGGCGTCGAGCGCGGCGACCTTGCGCTCCTCGTCGCCGGCCGCGGACAGGACCAGCACGGGCACGTCGCTCCATCCGCGGAGCCGGTGGATTACTTCGAGACCGCCGAGGCCGGGAAGCCCCAGGTCGAGCACCACCAGGTCGGGTCTGCGCGCCGCGACCTCGGCCAGGCCATCCTCACCGGTCGCCGCGCCCGAAACCTCAGAGTCGTCCCCGGACAGGCCCCGCGTCACCGCGGACACGATCTGAGGTTCGTCGTCGACGATCAGCACCCGTGACATCAGTCCCGATGGTAGAACGTCGGGGTCGGCGGACGACGGCATGTGCGTGCAGAGTCTTCATGTGCTCTTCACAACATGTCAGTTTTCACTGATGCAACCTGCACGGTGGTTGCGCCACGATGGGGTCAGTGATCGCCGGCGACGCCGGGGAGCGCCTGTGCGTGGCCGACCGGCTTCCCCCGACCGGTTGGCCACGCCCTTTTTGTCCCCATCTCAGCGAGCATCCTTCGAGCACTACGGTGCTGACATGAAATCTGGGCTGGTCCGGGTCGCCGTGGCGGCGCCGAACGACCTGGGGGCCGCCGCCGGGACCCGGCTGGCCGCCGAGGGTGGCAACGCCATCGACGCCGCGACCGCAGCCGTGCTGGTGACGATGGTGTCCGAGCCGGGGCTCGTGTCGCTGGGATCCGGCGGCTACCTGACGATCCAGCCACCGGACGGGTCCCTCCCGGTGACGATCGACGGCTGGGTGGACATGCCGGGCCGCGGGTTGCCCCCCGAGCGCTTCGGTCGGGCGGTGTGGGAGGTGCGCACCCCGTACGGCGGTGACACGACGATGACGGTCGGGCACGGCTCGGTGGCGACGCCCGGGACGCTCAAGGCCGTCGAGTGGGCGCACCGACGCTTCGGGCGTGCCCCCTGGGCGCAGGTGTTGGCGCCGGCGATCGAGGCGGCCCGCGACGGCTTCCCGCTCAACTCGGCCTCGCACTCCTACCTCGAGTACGTCCACCTCAACATCTTCGGCTGGCAGGCCGAGAGCTACGCGGTGCTGCACGACGAGGAGGGACGGCTGCTTCCCCGCGGTTCCACGGTGCGGGTCCCCGATCTGACGGCTGCGCTGGAGCAGATCGCCGCCGACGGCAGTGCCGCCTTCTACACCGGGGACCTCGCCGAGCTGATAGCGGTCGACCTGGAGGCGAACGGTGGGATCCTCACCCGCGACGACCTCGCGGCCTACGAGATCACCGAACGCCCCGCCCTGACCGTCCAGCAGGGGGACTGGCGGCTGGCAACCAACCCAGGGCCGGCTGTCGGCGGAGTGTGCATGGGCGCCCTGCTGGCCAAGCTCGACGGTCGACCGGCCAGTGGGAGCTGGACTCACGACGAGCTCATGCACCTGGTGCGCAGCCAGCACGAGGTGCTCGGCGTCGGTATCCACCGGTACGACGACGAGGACGAACGCCTCGCTGTTGCCCGGCGGCTGCTCAACCAGGCGCTGGGCTCGGCCAGCACCGCGCACGTCTCGGCCGTCGATGACGGTGGTGGCGCCTGCGCGGTGACGGTCTCCTCGGGGTACGGCTCGGGCGTGCTATCGCCGGGCACCGGCATCTGGCTGAACAACTGTCTCGGCGAGCAGGAGCTGGTGCTGAACGGCGTGCACGGCCTGCGCCCGGGTGTCCGGCTGAACTCCAACATGGCGCCGACGGTCGGGCGCCGAGACAGCGACGGGGCGGTGCTGGCGATCGGCTCACCGGGCTCGGACCGGATCGTCACCGCGCTCGCCCAGGTGCTGGCCCTGCACCTCGGCGGGGGCCTCGACCTGGCCACCGCGATCGCGCACCCGCGGGTGCACGTCCGCGTCCGGGAGGGCCAGGATCCGCCGGTGCGGGTCGACTACGAGCAGGACCTGGACCTGCCGCCCGGGCTTGGCGCTGCCCTCGGGCTGCCGACCCGTTCCATGGACCGGCACGCGATGTACTTCGGCGGCGTCGGGGCGGCCCAGTGGGAGCCCGATGACGGGCTCACGGCGGCCGGTGACCCGCGCAGGGCGGTGTCGGTCGCAGTGACCGGGAGCAGCCAGGCGCACTCCACCTGAGCGGGTGGACGCTCGGCCAAGGGCCGGGGGTTGGGCCAGCGCTCACCGACGTGCCGTGGCGAAGCCGCCGGCCGTTCACCCGCGGCCGCTGGACTCCTGCCATGACCCCGGCAACACCCACAAATCGGCTGCACCGGCGCGACCTGCTCGTCGCCGGTGGTGTCGGCGGGCTGGCCGCGGCAACGGGCCTGCTCGCCCCGTCCAGCGCCCTCGCCGACGGCCACAACTTCTCGCACTCCCCGCGCCCGCGCTGGCGCAAGCCAATCGTGATCGCGCACCGGGGCGCCTCGGGCAAGCGGCCGGAGCACACGCTGGCTGCCTACCGGCTCGCCATCGACATGGGCGCCGACGTGATCGAGCCCGACCTGGTGTCGACCAAGGACGGCGTCCTGGTCGCACGGCACGAGAACGAGATCTCCAGCACCACCGACGTTGCCGAGCACCCGGAGTTCGCCGACCGGCACACCACCAAGCGGATCGACGGCAACCGGCTGACCGGCTGGTTCACCGAGGACTTCACCTACGCCGAGCTGCGCACGCTGCGCGCCAAGGAGCGGCTGCCAGAGCTGCGTCCGGCCAACACCCGCTTCGACTGCCGGCTGCGGATCCCGACGTTCGCGGAGGTCCTCGACCTGGCCGGCTTCGAGGCGAAGCGGCGCAACCGTCGCATCGGGGTCTACCCTGAGACCAAGCACCCCACCCACTTTCGCAACCTGGGGTTGGCCCTGGAGCCGGGTATCCTGCGCGAGCTGCGCCGGGTCGGTTGGACGCGCCGATCCTCGCCGGTGTTCGTCCAGTCCTTCGAGATCTCCAACCTGCGGGCGCTGAGCCGCCGCACCGAGGTCAAGCTGATCCAGCTCATCGGCGGCTCGGGCGCACCGTACGACCAGGTCGTCGCCGGCACCGGCGTGACCTACGCCGACATGCTGACCGCCGGTGGGCTGCGCCGGATCGGGCGCTACGCCCGGGGGATCGGCCCCGACAAGCACCGGCTCATCCCGCTGCGGCGGGATGGCACGCTCGGGCGGGCAACCGACGTGGTCGACGACGCCCACGACGCCGGGTTGCTGGTGCACCCGTACACGTTCCGCGACGAGAACTTCTTCCTGCCGAACGAGTACGACGAGGGGCCCGACCCGCTCAAGCACGGCGACGCCGGCGGCGAGTTGCTGCGGTTCTTCGAGCTTGGCGTCGACGGGGTCTTTCGGCGACTTTCCCGACACGATCTTCGAGGCCCGGTGGCAGTTCCTGGCCCCCCGGCGGGCTCAACGCGCGGCGGCGGCCTGACCGAGGCACGGTCGCTCCGGCGGGTCGGCAAACGCTCCGCCGTGGACGTCGGTGCGCTCTCGTAGGCTGCAGGGGAGATGAGTGCCCCTGTCCCCGTGCCTACCCTGTCCGCGAGCCAGCCCACCCGTCCGCAGGACGACCTGCTGGACGGTCTCAACGACTCCCAGCGGGCCGCGGTGACCCACGCGGGCGCGCCGTTGCTGGTCGTTGCCGGGGCCGGCTCGGGCAAGACCCGGGTGCTGACCCGGCGCGTCGGTTGGCTCATCTCCGAGCGGGCGGCCCACCCCGGCTCGATCCTCGCCATCACCTTCACCAACAAGGCGGCGGCCGAGATGCGCGAGCGGGTCGCCGCCCTGGTCGGGGGGCGGGCGCGGTTGATGACGGTGTCCACGTTCCACTCCGCCTGCGTGCGCATCCTGCGTCGTGAGGCCACCCGGCTGGGCTTCTCGTCGTCGTTCTCGATCTACGACGCGGCCGACTCGCGACGGCTGATGACGCTGGTGTGCCGAGACCTCGAGCTCGACTCCAAGCGCTTCCCACCGCGCGCGGTGCAGGCGTGGGTGTCGGCACAGAAGAGCGAGCTGCGTGACCACCAGGCGGCCGTGCGTCGGGCCGAGAACGACCTCGAACGCTCCTACGCCGAGGCGTACGCCAGCTATCAGGCTCGGCTGACCGCTGCCAACGCGATGGACTTCGACGACCTCATCATGACCACCGTGCAGCTGCTGCAGGCGTTCGCCGACGTGCGCGAGAGCTATCGCCGGCGTTACCGGCACGTGCTCGTCGACGAGTACCAGGACACCAACCATGCCCAGTACGTCTTGGTGCGCGAACTGTGCGCGCCGGTTCCTCCGCCGGGGTCGACGGACCCTGCCAGCGGCCGGGCCAGCCACCCGACCGGCGTCGACCCGGCCGAGTTGATGGTGGTCGGCGACTCCGACCAGTCGATCTACGCCTTCCGCGGCGCCAGCATCCGCAACATCTTGGAGTTCGAGCGCGACTTCCCCGACGCCCGCACGGTCGTGCTCGAGCAGAACTACCGCTCGACACAGTCGATCCTGTCGGCTGCCAACGCGGTGATCGCCCGCAACGCCGGCCGCAACGCCAAGCGGCTGTGGACCGACGTGGGTGCGGGCGAGCCGCTGGTCGGCTACGTCGCCGACGACGAGCATGCCGAAGCCCAGTTCGTCGCCGACGAGATCGACGCGCTGAGCGACGCCGGTGCCGCCCGTCCCGGCGAGGTCGCGGTCTTCTACCGCACCAACGCCCAGAGCCGGGTGTTCGAGGAGGTGTTCATCCGGGTCGGGCTCGCCTACAAGGTAGTCGGTGGGGTGCGCTTCTATGAGCGCCGTGAGGTCAAGGACGCCCTGGCCTACCTGCGCCTACTGGTCAACCCGCGCGACACCGTGTCGCTGCGGCGCATCCTGAACGTTCCCAAGCGTGGCATCGGCGAGCGCGCCGAGGCATGCGTCAGCGCCTTCGCCGACCGCGAGCGGATCGGCCTGCTCGACGCCCTGCGGCGGGCCGCCGAGGCACCCGGCATCGCGACCCGCTCGGTGACGGCGATCGCGTCGTTCGTGTCGATCGTGGACGACCTGCGCGCGCTCGTCGACGTGGGGGAGCCCGCAGACGTGGTGCTGCAGGCGTGCCTGTCCCGCAGCGGTTATCTCGGCACGCTCGAGGACTCCGACGACCCGCAGGACGAGACCCGGGTCGAGAACCTCCTCGAGCTGGTCGCGGTGGCCCGTGAGTTCGTCGGTGATGCCGGTGACGAGGCGCCCGCGCCCGACGAGGCGGACCCCCGCTCGCTGGATGCCTTCCTCGAGCGGGTGGCGCTGGTTGCCGACTCCGACCAGATCCCCGACGAGGGGGAGCAGGCCGAGGGGCAGGGGGTCGTGACGCTGATGACCCTGCACACCGCCAAGGGGTTGGAGTTCCCCGTCGTCTTCCTGACAGGGCTCGAGGACGGTGTCTTCCCGCACCAGCGCTCGCTGGGGGATCACCGCGAGCTGGAGGAGGAGCGCCGGCTGGCCTACGTCGGCATCACCCGCGCCCGGCGTCGGCTCTACGTCTCCCGGGCCACCGTGCGCTCGGCGTGGGGGGCGCCAAGTCACAACCCGGCGTCGCGCTTCCTCGATGAGCTGCCCGCCGAGCTGGTCGACTGGCGGCGTACGGAGGCCGACCAGACGCGGTGGACCCACCGCGCGGCGGCGCCCGTGCGCAGCAGCCCGCGGGCCGCGAGCACCGGCCGGTCGGCCGGGGGCACGGTGCTGGCACTCGAACCCGGCGAGCGGGTGGTGCATGACAGCTTCGGCATGGGGACGGTGGTGGCCCTTGAGGGTGCCGGCGACCGCAGCGTGGCCAGCGTCGACTTCGGCTCGCAGGGCGTCAAACGGCTGCTGCTGCGCTACGCCCCGCTGGAGAAGCTCTGAGTCAGATGCCGAGGCCGTGCTCGGCGAAGGCCAGCCGCGGGTCGATCGGCTCGCCTCCGCCGGGTCGCACCTCGAGGTGCAGGTGCGGACCGGTGGAGTTGCCGGTGGTGCCGACCGCGCCGATCGCCTGGCCCGGCTCGACGGTGTCACCGACTCCGACCCGAATGCTGCTCTGGTGCGCGTACCAGAGCTCGGTCCCGTCGCTGAGGCGAACGACGGTCAGCTTGCCGGCCCAGCCGGTGGCCCGGTCGTAGCCCGCCCGGGTCACGACCCCGGCGCTCATCGCCACCAGCGGGGTGCCTTCGGCGGCGGCGAAGTCCTGCCCGCTGTGGGTGGAGGCCCACAGCCGACCGCTTTCGCCGAACCCGGCGCTGAGCCGGTAGCCGGCCAGCGGCAGCACCCACTGGTCGGTGCCCAGCTCGAGCGCCTCGTCCTGCGCGGCCTGGGCCAGTGCCTGCAGGGCCACCATCCGCTGCCTGGCCTGCAGATCTGCCTGCTTCTTCAGGTCGTCGCTGTCGACGTCTCGACTGACCCGCACGAGCTTCCCGCCGCGACCCTCGACGACATGGGTCTTGCGGGTGAGCCGGTCCACCCGCGGCGTGCCGGTGACGGCGTCGACGTCGCCCGCGCCGTCGCGGTTGCCACCACCCCCGCCGGTGCGGTCGGGGTCCTGCGTGACCGACAGCGACCGCAGCGAGCCGTCGCGATCCGGCGGCGGGGCCTCGGGAGTGGCGCTCGCACCCGGTGCCCCCGGTGAGCTGTAGGCGATGGCTGCGACGCCACCGACCAGAAGCGCTAGCGCACTCACGGCCACGAGCAGCCGGCGCCGCGCCGGCGCCGGACGCCGAGCCGCAGCAGGCGTCGAGCCCGCGGCCACAGCCGTTGGTGACTCCGCAGGCGGCCCGCCCGACGGGCGTTGCGGAGCCGAGGTGGCGGGCACGGTGGGTCGACCCTTCGAGGGGGAGCGGCGACACTAACCCGCTCGACGATACCGGCGCTCTGGCCGCAGGTGAAACGATCGCCGCAGATGCTGCCCGTCCGGTGGGCTACTCTGCGGCTGTCCGCCCCGATCTGTCCGGCTCGCTAGCCCGGCAGCAGTCGTCGCGGAGCCGCACTCGTCGAGGAGGAGCCGGATGCCTGGTCGGCCCAAGCGCATCGTGGTGGCAAAGCCCGGGCTCGACGGGCACGACCGGGGCGCCAAGGTGGTCGCGCGCGCGCTACGTGACGCCGGCAACGAGATCATCTACACCGGTCTGCACCAGACGCCCGAGCAGATCGTGCAGACCGCCATCCAGGAGGACGCGGACGCCATCGGGGTGTCGGTGCTCTCCGGGGCGCACATGACCCTGTTCCGCAAGATCTTGGACCTGCTGGCCGAGCGGGACGCCGCTGACATCGTCGTCTTCGGTGGCGGGATCATCCCCGACGACGACATCGGCCCGCTGCGCGAGGCCGGTGTGGCCACGGTGTTCACCCCCGGAGCGACCACTACCGAGATCGCCGCCTGGGTGGACGAGCACGTTCCCGACGCCAGCGCCTGAGCCTCGTACCCCAGCCTCCTACCCCAGGGGTGGATCGCCGCAGCGGCAGCCATGCACCCGCCCCGGCTGCATCGCCCCCGCTGGCCGGGCTAGAGTCCCAGGCGCCCAGCGGATGAGGGCCGCCAACGCCGCCATCCGCCACGATCGCGAACCGAGGACGGCCCGCCGTGGATCTGATGGAGTACCAGGCCAAGCAGCTGTTCGCCAAGCACGGCGTGGCGGGAGCGACCGGCGTCGTCGCCACGACACCGGACGAGGCTCGGGCCGGCGCAGGGCAGATAGGCGGCAAGGTTGTCGTCAAGGCACAGGTCAAGGCCGGCGGGCGCGGCAAGGCCGGTGGCGTCAAGCTCGCCGATGGGCCCGACGAGGCGGCCGCGCGCGCTCAGGACATCCTCGGCATGCAGATCAAGGGCCTGACCGTGCACCGGGTCCTGATCGCCCCCACCGCTGACATCGCCGACGAGTACTACTTCTCGTTCCTGGTGGACCGTGCACACCGCAACTACCTGTGCATCGCCAGCGTCGAGGGCGGCGTCGAGATCGAGGAGGTCGCGCACACCAACCCCGAGGCCGTCGCCAAGGTGTCGATCGACCCCGGTGCCGGTGTCGATGAGGCCAAGGCAGCCGAGATCGTTACCACGGCGGGGTTCCCCGCCGAGGTCACCGACGCGGCGGTCGCGATGGTGCAGCGGCTGTGGGAGGTCTTCATTGACGAGGACGCGAGCCTGGTGGAGGTCAACCCGCTGGCCCGGTTGACCGACGACAGCCTGGAAGCCCTCGACGGCAAGGTCACCCTCGACGCCAACGCCGACTTCCGGCACCCCGAGCACGCAGACTTCGAGGACCAGGCTGCCGCCGACCCGCTGGAGGCCAAGGCCCGGGAGAAGGGCCTCAACTACGTCAAGCTGGACGGCTCGGTCGGCATCATCGGCAACGGCGCCGGCCTGGTGATGTCGACGCTGGACGTGGTGTCGTACGCCGGCCACGAGTTCGGCGGGCAGGAGCCGGCCAACTTCCTCGACATCGGCGGTGGTGCCAGCGCCCAGGTGATGGCCGACGGGCTCGACATCGTGCTGGGGGACGACCAGGTCAAGAGCGTCTTCGTCAACGTCTTCGGGGGGATCACCGCCTGCGACGCAGTCGCCGACGGCATCGTCAGCGCGCTCGACATCCTGGGCGACGCGGCGACCAAGCCGCTCGTCGTACGCCTCGACGGCAACAACGTCGAGGAAGGCCGGGCCATCCTGGCCGAGGCCGCCCATCCGCTGGTGACCATGGTCGACACCATGGACGGTGCCGCGCGCCGTGCCGCCGAGCTGGCCGCCGGCTGAGACCGACCACGAGCACAGGAAGCAGCAGACATGTCGATCTTCTTGACCGCAGGCTCCAGGGTCATCGTCCAGGGCATGACCGGCTCGGAGGGGCAGAAGCACACCCGCCGGATGCTCGCGTCCGGCACCACCATCGTCGGCGGGGTGAACGCCCGCAAGGCAGGCACCACCGTCGACTTCGACGGCTCCGAGCAGCCCGTCTTCGGCACGGTCAAGGAGGCCGTCGAGGCCACCGGAGCCGACGTGTCGGTCGTTTTCGTGCCGCCGGCATTCACCAAGGCCGCAGTGTTCGAAGCCATCGACACCGGCGTCGGGCTCGTCGTCGTCATCACCGAGGGGATCCCGGTGCACGACACCGCGGCGTTCTTCGCCGCTGCCCAGGCTGCGGGTACGACCCGCATCGTCGGCCCGAACTGCCCCGGTGTCATCACCCCTGGCGAGTCCAACGCCGGGATCATCCCGGCCGACATCGCCGGCAAGGGCCGCATCGGGCTGGTCAGCAAGTCGGGCACGCTGACCTACCAGCTGATGTACGAGCTGCGCGACATCGGCTTCACCACCGCGGTGGGTATCGGCGGCGACCCGATCATCGGTACCACCCACATCGACTGCCTGCGGGCCTTCGAGGACGATCCGGAGACCGATGCGGTGATCATGGTCGGTGAGATCGGCGGCGACGCCGAGGAGCGCGCCGCCGAGTTCATCACCGCCAACGTCACCAAGCCGGTGGTCGGCTACGTCGCCGGCTTCACCGCGCCGGAGGGCAAGACGATGGGCCACGCCGGCGCGATCGTGTCCGGTTCCTCCGGCACCGCCGAGGCCAAGAAGACCGCGCTGGAGGCGGCCGGCGTCAAGGTCGGGAAGACGCCGAGCGAGACCGCTCAGCTGATGCGGTCGGTCATCGAGTCGATGGGCTGACCTGTCCACACCCGTCGACGGCGACCGGCCATCGTGTCCATGACTGGTCTACGCCCGACCCGGGGACACGCGTCGATGCGTCGGCGCGTCAGCGCGGACGAGCAGCCGCGGTGACCGACGATGAACCTGATGCCTGTTGTCCACGCACCGAAGCGACCCGCACCGGCTTCAACACAGGCGGCGCCGACTCGGCCGCTGATGGTGTCCGCGTGCCTGCTGGCGGCCGCAGTCGCCGCTGCCGGTCTGACCGTCGCCGCCGGGCTGGCCGTCGCCGGCTGGTTCGTCGGTGGCGCCGAGGACGTGAGCGGCCAGGTCGTGCGCACCGGCGCGCTGATCTGGCTGGGTGCACACGGTGGCTCGCTGTCGGTGGCGTCGGCGACCCTGTCGCTCGTGCCGCTGCTGGCTCCGCTGCTGATCGGGCTGGCGTTGCTGCGCGGCTGTCGGTGGGCCGTGAGGTCGTCGGCGGCGGGCCCGGTCTTGCTGCCGCCCGGTCTGGCGGCCGGTGGTGCGGCAGCTGCCGGCGCCGCCTGCTACGGGGCCGTGGTGGCCCTCGTCGGCTGGGGCGTCCATCTCTCGGCGGTGCCGGGTGCGGCCGACGGCAACGTGCTGCGCGGCGTCGGGATCAGTGTCGTGGGAGCGGCCCTCACGCTGGTCATCGGGCTCGGTGTCGCTGACGGCAGCTGGACCGCGGTCGCCACTCGCCGTCCGTCGGTGGGTGCCTGCGTTCGTGGCGCCCGCGCCGGCGTGCTGGGCATGCTCGCGCTGTCGGCGCTGGTGGTGGTCGGAGCGCTGGTGCTGCATGCCAACCGGGTGTTGGAGATCGGCGCCGACCTCGAGCCCGGCACCTCCGGCGGTCTCGGCCTGGCGGTGCTCTGCGTGGCGACCCTGCCCAACGCGCTGCTGTGGGCGGCCGCCTACCTGGTCGGCCCCGGCTTCGCCGTCGGCTCCGCAACCGTGGTCGCACCCGATGGGGTCATGCTCGGTGCGCTGCCGGCCTACCCCCTGCTCGGCGCCCTACCCGAGCCCGGTCCACCCCCCGGCTGGGTGCCGGTGCTGACGGTGGCACCGGTCCTGGCCGGGATGCTGGCCGGCATCGTGGCCGCCCGCGGGCTGAGCGGTGTCGGCTGGTGGCGGCAGGCGGTGGTCGGTGCCGTGGCGGGCCTCGGCGCCGGGCTGGTTCTTGCGGTGCTGATGGTGGTCGCGGGCGGCAGCGTCGGACCCGGGCGCATGCAGCAGACCGGCCCGCTGCCGGCTTCCCTCGCGGTCGCCGTGGCGACGCTGACGGTGACGGCCGCGGCGGGCGCTGTCGCCGATGGCGCCTTGGCCGGCTGGCGTCCCGGTTGGCTGCACCGGCCCGGCTGGCTGCGGCCAGCCGGCCGGCTGCCCGGCTGGCTGCACCGCTCGCGCTGAGCATCGCTAGGGTCGGCGTCCGTGCCCGACACCTTCGGACCGTATGTGCCCGGCCCGGCCCGGCTGGTGGTGCTCGTGTCCGGCTCGGGCACCAACCTGCAGGCGCTGCTGGACGCCGCTGACCGTCCGGCGTACGGCGCCCGCGTCGTCGCGGTCGGCGCCGACCGACCCGGCACCGGTGGGGTCGAGCGAGCCGAGGCGGCCGGCCTGCCGACGTTCGTCTGCCGGATGGACGACCACCCCGACCGTGCCGCCTGGGACGCGGCCCTCACCGCTGCGGTGGTCGAATACCGCCCCGACCTGGTGGTTTCGGCCGGTTTCCTCAAGCTGGTCGGGCGGGCCTTCCTCGAGCGCTTCGGCGGCGTCTACCTGAACACCCACAACGCGCTGCTGCCGTCGTTCCCGGGGATGCACGGACCGCGGGACGCCCTGGAGCACGGGGTGAAGGTCACCGGTGCCACCGTGTTCGTCGTCGACGCCGGTGTGGACACCGGTGCGATCGTTGCCCAGGTCGCGGTGCCGGTGCTTGACAGCGACGACGTGGACTCCCTCACCGAGCGGGTGAAGGTGGCCGAGCGGCACCAGCTCGTCGAGACCGTCGGCAAGATGGTCCGCGAGGGCTGGACCATCACAGACAGGAAGGTCTGCATCCCGTGAGCGCTGTTGACGAGACTCGCGCCGACGTCGAAGGGCGGCTGTCCGTTCGCCGGGCGCTGCTGAGCGTCTACGACAAGACCGGGCTGGAGGAGCTCGCCGTTGGGCTGCACGAGGCCGGTGTCGCGATCGTGTCGACCGGGTCGACCGCCGCCCGGGTGGTCGCCGCCGGCGTACCCGTGACCCCGGTCGAGGAGCTCACCGGCTTTCCCGAGTGCCTGGACGGCAGGGTCAAGACGCTGCACCCGCGGGGGCACGCCGGGCTCCTCGCCGACCGCCGGCTCGACGCGCACCGAGCCCAACTCGACGAGCTCGGCATCGCCCCCTTCGACCTGCTGGTCAGCAACCTCTACCCGTTCACCGAGACGGTCGGCTCGGGTGCCACCGCCGACGAGTGCGTCGAACAGATCGACATCGGCGGGCCGTCGATGGTCCGCGCGGCTGCCAAGAACCACCCCAGCGTGGCCGTGGTGGTCTCGCCGGCACGCTACGACGAGGTGCTGGCCGCCGTCGGCTCCGGGGGGTTCGACCTGGCGGCTCGCCAGCGACTCGCGGCCGAGGCCTTCGTGCACACCGCGACGTACGACGTCCAGGTGGCCTCCTGGATGGGCAACGTGCTGACCGACACCAGCGACGGCACCGGCTGGCCGGCCTGGATCGGTGCCACCTGGCAGCGGGCAGACGTGCTGCGCTACGGCGAGAACCCGCACCAGCGGGCAGCGCTGTACCGCTCGGGCGCGGGCTCGCGGCCGGGGCTGGCCCAGGCCGAGCAGCTGCACGGCAAGCAGATGTCGTTCAACAACTACGTGGACACCGAGGCTGCGCTGCGGGCGGCACACGACTTCGCGGCGCCGGCGGTGGCGATCATCAAGCACGCCAACCCGTGCGGCATCGCCGTCGGCGCGGACGTCGCCGAGGCGCACCGGCGGGCACATGCCTGCGACCCGGTCTCGGCCTTCGGCGGGGTGATCGCGGTCAACGGCGCGGTGTCGGTGGCCATGGCCGAGCAGGTGGCCGAGGTGTTCACCGAGGTCGTCGCCGCGCCCGCCTACGACGAGGGTGCGCTGGCGGTGCTCACCCGCAAGAAGAACGTGCGGGTGCTGCGGCTGCCGTCGTGGGGCCAAGCAGTGGAGGCTCGCAGCATCAGCGGCGGCATGCTGCTGCAGTCGGTCGACGCGGTGGACGAGGCCGGCGACCGGGCCGACGGCTGGCAGCTGGCGACGGGCGACCCGCTGGACGAGTCGGGGCTCGCCGACCTCGAGTTCGCCTGGCGGGCCTGCCGGGCGGTGCGGTCCAACGCGATCGTGCTGGCCGCCGGCGCGGCCACCGTCGGGGTGGGCATGGGTCAGGTCAACCGGGTGGACGCCGCCAGGCTCGCGGTGTCGCGGGCCGGCGACCGGGCCGGTGGGGCGATGGCGGCCTCGGACGCGTTCTTCCCCTTCGCCGACGGGCTGCAGGTGCTGCTCGACGCCGGCGTACGGGCGGTCGCCCAGCCCGGCGGCTCGGTGCGCGACGACGAGGTCGGCGCCGCCGCGCGGGCCGCCGGGGTGACGATGTACCACACCGGGGTGCGCCACTTCGCCCACTGACCGCCCCCGCACCCGCCCCCGCCCCCGCACCCCCACCCCCGCACCCCCCCCCCCCCCCCGAGTGTGGTCACCAACGACAGTTTCAGCCGCCTTGCACGGTCGTACGTGACCAGACTCGGGCCGGGGCCGGGGCCGGGGCCGGGGCCGGGGCCGGGGTCGGGGTTACAGGCGCGGGTCGTGCAGCCGCCGCGCCAGGCGGGGGGCACCGCCAGCCGACCAGCAGGACTCGTCGAGCGCACCGCCAAAGAGCCGGCTGCGTGCTGGATCATGAGCTCGCCCCAGAGCATCGTCGGCATCCCGCACGATGCTGGTGTGCTGGCGCAGCACGCCGTGCACCGAGTACGAGTACGGTTGCCAGCCCGCGCGCTGGAACTTCCGGTCGCGACGCCGGTCGCGCTCGTACTGCGCCGCGTCGCGGTGGTAGGCGCCGTCGTACTCCGGGAGTCGCCGGGTGCCGCGGATCCATAAGTCGGCGCGGCCGATCGTCTGCCCGTGCTCGTCGGTCACCACATGCTGGGCGACGACGGGCACACCCGCGAGCACATGGGCCATGCGCAGCAACGTCTCGCCGGCCGACTCCGTGAGGGGCTCGGCGTAGGGCAGCACCCGTCGCAACGCCTTGGCGCCGCGCCGGCGAGTGGCCGCCAACGAAACGAGGTCCTCGGCCGCGCACGCCCCGAGGTGCAGAGCGGAGTCGACAAGCACCAGCAGATCCAGCCAGGCGAGGTGCCGCGCGCAGGCGAGCACCACCTCGGCGGTCGTCGTCATCGGCAGGCCGGCCAGATTGTCCCCCCGCGGCACCTCAGCAAGCCGGATGCCTCGCACCCCCGCCCGGCGTGGACGCCACTCGTGGTCGCTGACCGCGACGGTCACCGGCATCGCCGCCGCCCCGGGCGGCGTCCAGAGCCCCAGCAGGCGGGCAGCGGTGAGATGGGTAAAGGCCCCGGACCGCGGCAGCGTCTGCGCCCATGCCGTCAGCTGGTCCGCCGCGGTTAGGTCTGCGGTGGGCTGGTGGATGCCACGGGTGATGCACGACCAGCCCGCCAGCCGTACCCGACCGACGACCGGGCCGCGGGACGAGATGGTCGGCTTCGTGTAGGACGTCACGACCACAAACTGGCCGGTGTCGCCTGCCGTTGGCGTCGGCAGGGGCACGGCGTGTGGATGGCGTCGGGTCGCCGCCCGCCGGTGGACAACCCCAGCCACCACTACCACAACCGTCGAGTGTGGTCAGCTACGACAGGTCTGGCGGCTCAAACATGTCGCAGCTGACCAGACTGAGTGGGTGGGTTGCGGCTGCGGGGTGGGGGGTGAGGGCTGCGGGGTGGGGCTGCGGGGCCACGGGGGGGTCGGGGCCGCGGTGGGTCGGGGGGCCGGACGCCGGGGTGGGTGGCAGACTCGGCGACTGTGACCGCGCAGATCCTCGACGGCAAGGCGGCCGCGGCCGCGATCAAGACCGACCTGACCAGCAGGGTCATGACGCTGCGCGACCGCGGCCGCGCCCCCGGGCTCGGCACCGTCTTGGTGGGCGACGACCCGGGTAGTCGCTGGTACGTCGCCGGCAAGCACCGCGACTGCGCCGAGGTCGGCATCGAGTCGATCCGGGTCGACCTGCCCGCTGACGCAACCCAGCAGCAGATCGAGCATGAGGTCGACCGGCTGAACGCCGACCCGGCCTGCACCGGCTACATCGTGCAACTGCCGCTGCCGACGGGCCGCGACGAGCACGCGGTGCTCGCCCGCATCGACCCGACCAAGGACGCCGACGGGCTGCACCCCACCAACCTCGGTTGGCTGGTGCTCGGCCGGCCGGCGCCGCTGCCGTGCACGCCGCGCGGGGTCATCGAGCTGCTGCGCCGCCACCAGGTGCCGATCGCTGGCGCCAACGTGACCGTCATCGGCCGCGGCATCACCGTCGGCCGGTCACTGGGACTGCTGCTCACACGGCGCAGCGAGAACGCGACCGTCACCTTGTGCCACACCGGCACCCGCGACCTGGCCGCCGAGGTGTGTCGCGCCGACATCGTGGTGGCCGCCGCCGGAGTGCCGGGCATCGTCACCGCCGAGATGGTCAAGCCTGGCGCCGCGGTGCTCGACGTCGGTGTGAGCCGAGCCGAGGGCGGCATCGTCGGGGACGTGGCCGACGACGTGCGCGAGGTCGCCGCCTGGGTGTCGCCCAACCCCGGCGGGGTCGGGCCGATGACGCGGGCGCTGCTGCTCACCAACGTGGTCGAGGCCGCTGAGCAGCAGGCCGCCGAGCGGCAGATCGCCGGTTGATGCCACGCCCCGGCGGCGCACGCCCCGGCCCGACCGGCCGACCGTTCGGCTCGGTCGTCGTCGCCGGCACGCTGCTGGTAGCCGCGGCCGGTCTCGCGATCGTCGCGCTCGGTCCGTGGCGGGTCGGGCTGACCGTTGTCGGCGCATCGATGGTGCTCACCTCGCTGGCCAGGTTGCTGCTGCCCGAGCGCCACACCGGGCTGCTGCACGTGCGCCATGCCGGCTCGGACGTGGTGGTGCTGACCTCGCTCGGGGTGGCCATGATCGTGCTGGCGCAGCTGATCCCCGACCAGCCGGGCCTGTGAGCCGCGACGCTCAGCCCAGCAGGCCCAGACCCTCCACGGTGGAGCGTTCGTCGGCCAGCTCCGCGACGCTGGCGTCGATGCGCGAGCGGGAGAAGTCGTCGATCTCCAGGCCCGGCACGATGGCCCAGTCGCCGCCGCCGGTGGTGACTGGGAACGAGGACACGATCCCCTCCGGTACGCCGTACGAGCCGTCGCTGCGCACCGCCATCGACGTCCAGTCCCCGTCGGCCGTGCCGTGCAGCCAGTCGCGGGCGTTGTCGATGGTCGCGCTGGCCGCCGATGCCGCCGACGACGCCCCCCGCGCCTCGATGACCGCCGCCCCGCGCTTTTGCACCGTCGGGATGAAGTCGTCTTCGACCCACGCCTGGTCGTCCACCAGCTCGTAGGCGTTGCGCCCGCCGACCTCGGCGTGGAACAGGTCGGGGTACTGGGTCGCGGAGTGGTTGCCCCAGATCGTCATCCGCCGGATGTCGGTGACGGGGCTGCCGGTGCGGGCGGCCAACTGGGCCAGCGCCCGGTTATGGTCCAGTCGGGTCAGCGCGGTGAACCGCTCCGCCGGGATGTCTGGTGCGTTGCTCATCGCTATCAGCGCGTTGGTGTTGGCGGGGTTGCCGGTCACGGTGATGCGTACGTCGTCGGCGGCACGATCGTTGAGCGCCTTGCCCTGTGCGGTGAAGATCGCCCCGTTGGCCTCGAGCAGGTCGCCACGCTCCATGCCCTTGCCGCGGGGGCGGGCACCCACCAGCAGCGCCAGGTTGACCCCCTCGAAGACGGTGGTCGCGTCGTCGCCGATCTCGACTCCGGCCAGGCTGGTGAACGCGCAGTCGTCCAGCTCCATCACCACCCCCTCGAGCGCCGGCAATGCCGGGGTGATCTCGAGCAGCCGCAGCTCGACCGGCGTGTCCGGGCCGAAGATCCCCCCGCTGGCGATGCGGAACAGCAGGCTGTAGCCGATCTGGCCGGCGGCTCCGGTGACGGCGACCTTGACGGGTGTGCTCACGAGCTGCTCCTTCGACGCGTACGGCGGGGCCGCAGCGCGCGGCGCCCTGTGCCGCGTGACGCTAGCAACCGCCGTCGGGCGGCACCCCGGCGCCCGATAATCTCCCCCCATGGCGAAGATCAAGGTGCAGAACCCGGTCGTAGAGCTCGACGGCGACGAGATGACGCGGATCATCTGGCAGTTCATCAAGGACCGCCTGATCCACCCCTACCTCGACATCAACCTGGCCTACTACGACCTGAGCATCGAGAGCCGCGACTCGACCAACGACCAGGTCACGGTCGATGCTGCGAACGCGATCAAGGAGCACGGGGTGGGCGTCAAGTGCGCCACGATCACGCCGGACGAGGCCCGGGTCGAGGAGTTCGACCTGAAGAAGATGTGGGTGTCGCCGAACGGCACGATCCGCAACATCCTCGGCGGCGTGGTCTTCCGCGAGCCGATCATCATCTCGAACGTGCCGCGGCTGGTGCCGGGCTGGACCCAGCCGATCATCATCGGCCGGCACGCGCACGGCGACCAGTACAAGGCGACCAACTTCAAGGTGCCGGGCGCTGGCACCGTGACGATCACGTACACCCCGACGGACGGCTCCGACCCGATCGAGCACGAGGTCGTGCAGATGCCCGAGGAGGGCGGGGTCGTGATGGGCATGTACAACTTCAACGAGTCCATCGCCGACTTCGCCCGGGCCTCGTTCTCCTACGGGCTGCAGCGTGGGTACCCGGTCTACCTGTCCACCAAGAACACGATCCTCAAGGCCTACGACGGCGCGTTCAAGGACATCTTCGAGCAGGTCTTCGAGGCTGAGTTCAAGGCCGATTTCGAGGCTAAGGGGCTGACCTACGAGCACCGCCTCATCGACGACATGGTGGCCGCGGCGATGAAGTGGGGTGGCGGGTACGTCTGGGCGTGCAAGAACTACGACGGCGACGTCCAGTCCGACACGGTCGCGCAGGGGTTCGGGTCCCTTGGCCTGATGACGTCGGTGCTGATGACCCCGGACGGCCAGACCGTCGAGGCGGAGGCGGCGCACGGCACGGTGACCCGGCACTTCCGCCAGCACCAGCAGGGCAAGCCCACCTCGACCAACCCGATCGCGTCCATCTACGCCTGGACCCGGGGGTTGGCTCACCGCGGCAAGCTCGACTCGACCCCCGAGCTGACCGGCTTCGCCGAGGCGCTCGAGGGCGTGGTCGTCAAGACGGTCGAGAGCGGCAAGATGACCAAGGACTTGGCGCTGCTCGTCGGCGGGGACCAGGGTTACCTGTCCACCGAGGAGTTCCTCGCTGCGCTGGACGACAACCTCAGCGCCCGGCTGGCCTGACCCGGCAAGGCCGCGGTGGTCCAGTCGGTCGAGCTGCTGCTGGACGAGGCCACCGACGCCCTGGTCCGGCGCCAGTGGGAGCGGCTGGCCGCTGCCGGGCTGCCGAGCCTGGCGCGGCAGGGGAGCGGCGCCGGCATTCCGCACGTGACCCTCGCCGCCCGTCGCTGGATCGACCCCGCGAGCGAGCCGGGCGTGCGCGTGGCGGCGCGCGCGCTGCCGATACCGCTGCGGCTGGGGGCGCTGGCCTGCTTCGGGCGGTCCCGGTTCGTGCTGGTGCGGCTGGTCGCCGTTGATGTCGAGCTGCTCGGGTTGCACGCGCGGGTGGCTGCTGCGCTCGGGCCCGACGCCGACGACCCGGATCAGCAGGGGAACCTTGCGCCGGGACGGTGGACCCCCCACGTCACGCTGGGAAGGAGGTTCAGCCCCGAGCAGGTGACCGCGGCCCTGGGCATCCTGGACGGAGCGGGGTGGCACGCCGGGCTGGCAGCCTCGTGCCGGCGATGGGACGGCGATGGGAAGCGGCAGTGGCCGGTGTGACCGGCGGACGGGGCAGGGGGATGCCGTGCGCAACGTGCACGCCGGCCAGGAACTCGGCCAGCCACTCGTCTCGGTGCATGAGTTCGCCGGCGCAGCCCATGTCGGTGCCGCTCTCGCCGCTGGCCACCAGCCGAGCGCCGGTGCTCTTGGCCGTGAAGCCCAGCCGGTTGCACCCCGCGTCGACCCAACCTTCGAGCGGGTGCAGCTGACCACGACCCGGTTGCCGTCGACCACGGGTTGCGGCCCGCCGTCTGCCGTGATGTCGGTGGCGACGAAGCTGCGGTCCACCAGCGCGGTCTCGACGGTGCTGGTGGTAGGCCCGTTGTCGCCCGGCCGATGGGTCGGCCGCGGCCGGCCCACAGCCGCTGATCGCCAGCAGGCACCGGGCCGAGCCGGCTGACCAGGCACGCATACCGCTCATGCGGGTTGTGACGTACGCGGCATGCATCGGGTTCCGCGACCTCTTGTCGACGCTCTCATCACCGCCGTACGCTCGGCCGAGCCAGCCCCGGTGCGGTAGCAGAGATGAGTACTTCCATGCGCAGCACAGTGCGATCTGCCGGCCTTCGAGCAGCCCTGGCCTCGGCCCGCTACGAGATTCTTCCCACCGCGAAGATCGAGGCCGCGGTGGTCGAATCGGTCCCGCCCGGCACCACGGTGACGGTGACTGCCTCGGCAAGCAAGGGCCTGGACGCCACGCTGGCGTGCGCGGAGCGGCTCGCTGCCTATGGCTACCCGGTCGTCCCGCACCTGGCCGCGCGGATGGTGCGCGACCGCGAGCACCTCAGCGAGCTGGTCGCGCGGCTGCAGGGCTTCGGCGTCACCAACGTGTTCGTCCCCGCGGGCGACGCCGAGCCGCCCGCCGGTGACTACCACGGGTCGCTGGAGCTGATCCACGACCTCACCGAGCTCGGCCGGCCGTTCGCGCAGGTGGGCATCACCGGCTATCCCGAGAGCCACCCGCTGATCTCCGACGACATGGCGATCCAGGCCATGTGGGACAAGCGGCAGCACGCGACCTACATCGTCGGAAATCTGTGCTTCGACGCGGTCCAGCTGCGCACCTGGGTGCGCCGGATGCGCGCACGCGGCATCACGATCCCGGTGCTGATGGGCCTGCCCGGGCCGGTCGAACGGAGCAAGCTGCTGGCCATGGCGACCAAGATCGGGGTGGGGGAGTCGACCCGCTTCCTGGCCAAGAACGCCTCGATCTTCGCCCGGATCGCGGCGCCCGGGGGGTTCCGTCCCGAGCGGCTGCTGACCAGCAGTGCGGCCCTGTTCGCCGACCCGGTCGCCGGCTTCTCCGGGCTGCACCTGTTTACGTTCAACCAGGTCGCCGAGACCGAGCGGTGGCGCCAGCGGCTGCTCGGGCGGGTCCCCGTACGCTGAGCGCGGGCCGGTCAGCCCGGGAAGGCCAGCTGGTCGACGAACCGGTCGTTGAAGTCGGTGCGGTCGGACAGCTCGACGTAGCGCACCTCGCGCAGCAGCGTCGCCGCTCCGGCCCGTTCGGGGACGCTGAGCAGGGTCATCTTCGCGCCCTCGCCGGCGACGTTGCCGGCGCTGACGATCCGCAGCACCGGCAGCTCGGGCACCAGCCCGATGCGCACGGCGTTGCCGGGCGACAGGTACGAGCCGAACGAGCCGGCCAGCAACACCTGCTGGATGTCGTGCGGGTCGATCTCGAGCTCGGCGCACAGCAGCGACCAGCCGGTCGAGATGGCGGCCTTGGCGAACTGCAGCTCGCGGACGTCGCGTTGCGACACGTAGACCGAGTCGGAGACGTCGCCCGGCTCGCCGAGCCAGGCCAGCACGAAGACCCGCTCCTCACCCACCCGGGTGAGCCGGTCGGCGAGACCCGGGTGCATGCCGGCGGCATCGCTCTCCTGGACGAACCGGCCGCTGCGGTCGAGCAGTCCGACCCGCGCCAGCTCGGCGACGGCATCGACCAGCCCGGAGCCGCAGAGGCCCGCGGGTGCGACGGCATCCGCCGGGGTGTCGTCGGAGCCGATCACCTGCACCGCGACGTCGTCGGCACCGATCGCGACGATCTCGATGGCGCCGGGTGCGGCCCGCATGCCACACCGGATCGCGCCGCCCTCGAAGGCCGGGCCGGCCGGGGCGGCGGTCGCGAGGATCGTCTCGCCGTCGGACAGCACGATCTCGCAGTTGGTGCCGACGTCGATGAACAGCCGCAGCCGCTTGTCGCGGTCCATCCCGGTCGCGAGCATGCCGGCGACGATGTCGCCGCCGACGTACGCCCCGAGGGCGGGGAACACCTGCACCGGCGCGGCCGGGTGCACCGCGATGCCCACCTCGGTGGCGCTCAGCGGGCCGAGCAGGTCAGCGGTCAATACGAAGGGCGCGACCCCGAGGGCCTCGGGGTCGAGGCCGAGCAGCAGCGCGGTCATGGTGGCGTTGCCCGCGATCGCCAGCTCGTAGACGCTCGCCCGGTCGATCCCGGCGTCGGCGCAGACCTCGCCGACGAGGGCGTCCAGGGTCTGTGCCGCGAGTGCCTGCATCCGTGCCAGTGCGGTCGCGTCGAGCATGGTGGCCGAGATGCGGGTGATCACGTCGGCGCCGAACGGCTGCTGGGCGTTGAGCATCGAGGCCACCGCGACCGGGGTGCCGGTGCCGATGTCGAGCAGGGTGGCGACGACGGTGGTGGTGCCGAGGTCGATGGCGATCGCGTGCCGGGTCGCGGTGGTGTCGCCGGGCTCGACGTCGATCAGCAGGTCGTCCACCACGACCGCGGTGACGGCGAAGTCGGCGTCGCGCAGCACCCGCGGCAGGCGACGCAGCGCGTGCAGGCTGGGGCGCAGCTCGAGGTCGTCGATGGCGTCGACGAGCCGCTGCAGGTCCGCTCGTTGGTCGGCGAGCGTCGGCTCGACGAGCTGGACGAAGCGCTTCTGCACCGCCGGTCGCAGGATCACCTGCCGCCCGACACCGACGGTCGCGGCCTTCGGCCGGGTCGCCAGCGGGGGCACGTCGATAGTCAGGTCGGTGGTCGCCGCGGCCCGGCAGGCCAGCCGCCACCCCGCCCGCAGCTGCTCGGCGCTGAACGCTCGAGCATCGAGCCGGGTTGCGGGCACCGCTCCCTCGCGGACCTGCACCTTGCACTTCTTGCAGGTGCCGTGCCCGCCGCAGGTCGAGTCGATCGCGATGCCGTTCCAGCTGGCAGCGTCGAACACCGTGACACCGGGCGGCACGGCGTACGAGCGCTCGGCCGGGGTGAAGTGCAGCCGCACCCGGCCGGTGCCGTCGTGCCGCACCGGCTCGGCCTTGCTGACGTGCGCTTGGGGCTCGCGCAACCCCTCGCGTGCCAGCGAGTCCAGGTCGAAGTCCGACTGGTCCGGCAGGTGCACCGGCTCGCCGGCGTCTGCTGCTGGGTCGGGCATGGAGGCGCTCATCCGACCGGCGCCGCCGCTCGCGCCGCCGCCTGGCGCGCGCGGTGCGCGGCGATCCAGGCGCCGCCCCACTCGTCGTGGCCGAGCAGCAGGTCGGCTGCCTTCACCGACTCCACGATCTGGGGGCTGCGAGCATCCATGATCGCGCTGGTCAGACCGGCCACCATCGCCATCGGCAGGAAGGCGGCGCCGAGGGTGTGGCGTCCCGGCATCCCGAACGACACGTTGGAGGCCCCCAGGGTCATGTTCAGCCCGAACTCCGCCCGGATCCGGCCGATCGTGTTCAAGGTGGTGGCCACCACCGAGGTGTCGGCGCCGATCGGCATCGCGAGCGGGTCGATGACGATGTCCTCGATCGCCAGCCCGTACTCCTCGGTGGCCACCCGGACGATCTTGCGGGTCAGCTCGAGGCGCTTGTCGGCCTCCATCGGGATCTCGTCCTCGTCGTTGGGCAGCGCGATGATCGCGGCGTCGTGCCGCTTGACCAGCGGCAGGATCGCGGCGAGCCGCTCGTCCTCGGCGGTGACAGAGTTGACCAGCGCCCGACCCTCGTACGTCGCGAGGCCGACCTCCAGCGCCTCGACCACCGAGGAGTCGATGCAGATCGGCAGGTCGGTCAGCGACTGCACGAGCACGATGGCCTGGCGCAGCAGCTCCGGTTCGTCGGTCAGCGGCACCCCCATGTTGATGTCGAGCACGTCGGCACCGCCGGCCACCTGGGTGGCGACGTCGGTCTCGATCGCGGACAGGTCGCCGACGCGCAGCTGATCTTGGAACTTGCTGCGCCCGGTCGGGTTGATCCGCTCGCCGATCAGCGTGAACGGGCGGTCGTGGCCGAGCACGACCTGCTTGGTCGCGGATCGCAGGACGGTGTGCCGCAGGGCCATGAGGGTTCCTTGGTTGCGCAGCTGGGGGCGGTCAGACGGTGACGGTGGCGCGGCGTTCTGCGATCAGCGCCTTGGCCTTCTTGACGCACGAGGATGCGTCGGCGGCGTAGCCGTCGGCACCGACGGCGGTGGCGTACTCCTGGGTGACGGGGGCGCCACCGACCATCACGATGACGTCGTCCCGGATACCCGCCTTCTGCAGGGCGTTCACGTTCGCCTTGAACATCGGCATCGTGGTGGTGAGGAAAGCCGAGAACCCGACGATGTCGGGCTTGTGCTCGTTGATGGCCTCCACGAACTTCTCCGGCGCGACCTGCACGCCGAGGTCGATGACGTTGAACCCCGCCCCCTCGAGCATGATGTTGACCAGGTTCTTGCCGATGTCGTGGACGTCGCCCTTGACCGTCCCCATGAGGAACGTGCCGACCGTCTGCGCACCCGTCTCGGCCAGCAGCGGGCGCAGTACCTCCATCGCGCCGCTCATCGCCCGGCCGGCGATGAGCATCTCGGGCACGAAGAAGTCGCCGCGCTCGAAGCGGGCGCCGACCTCCTCCAGCGACGGGATGAGCGCGTCGAACAGCATCGTCTCGGGCCCCATCCCCGCCTCGAGGCCGGTGTGGGTCAGCGCCAGCACGTCGGGGGCGTTGCCCACGAGCGTCTGGTCGTAGAGGCCTTGGAGGATCTCGTCGGGTGTCATGCGGTGCCTTCTCTCGGGGTACGGCGGCGAAGCAGGCTGGAGAGCTGCTTCGCCTCGTCGACCAGCAGGTGACCGACGTGGTCCAGCTGGTCGGACATTCGGGTGGTGGGGCCGGAGACGCTGATCGCTGCGACCACCGCACCGTCGCGGCCGAGCACGGGCGCGGCCACCGCGTCGAGGCCGACCTCGAGCTCCTCGCTCGTGATGGCGTAGCCCGACCGGCGGACCCCCTGCAGCTGACGCTCGAGGTCGGGCAGCGTGGTCACCGAGTTCTCGGTCAGGCAGGGCAGGTCGGGGTCCGGCGGCTGCATCGTCGGTGGGTCGATGCAGCCGTAGGCCATCAGCACCTTGCCGGCCGCCGAGCACTGCGGTGGCACCTCGACCCCGAGCCAGTTGCCGGTGCCGAGCAGGAAGGTGGAGTCCACCTGGGCGATCTGGACGACCTGGTCCCCGCGTGGGATCGCGAGCGTGACGGTCTCACCCAGCTTGTCGCCGATGCGTTGCAGGGTCGGGGTGGCCAGCCGCGCGACTTGGGCCCACGGGTCGTGCCGGGCGGCGTACAGGGCGAACAGGGGCCCGGCGACGAAGTACCCGTCGCCGGTGCGCTCGAGCAGCTGGTGCCGCTCGAGGGCCGCCAGCAGCCGAGACGTCGTCGACCGCGCCAGACCGCTCTCGTCGGCGAGGTCGGTGAAACTGATCGGCTCGTCGGCGTCGACGACCAGCCGCAGCAGCTCTGCCGCGCGGTCGATCGACTGGGTGCCGGTGGCGCTCAAGGGGGTTCGTTCCTGCTCGAGAGAGATGTTCCATCCGATGGAACCAATGTCCCACATGATGAGGCTATGATGCCGGACGTCCACAGGTCAAGGGAGGCACACGTGTTCCACAACCAGATGCCGCGCTACGAGGTGCTCTCGGGCGAGGCGATGGCCAAGCTCGACGCCGGCTGGCGCCGGATCGTCACCGAGATCGGCGTCGAGTTCATGTCCGAGCGTGCGCTCGAGCTGTTCCGGGCGGCCGGGCAGAAGGTCGTCGACAACACCGTGTTTCTCGACCCGGAGTTCGTGCTCGCCCAGGTGGCGAAGGCGCCGCACGAGTTCGACATCACCGCGCGCAACGCCGAACGCTCGGTGCACATCGGTGGTGACGCGATGGCCTTCGGCGCGGTCTACGGTCCGCCGTTCGTGCGGGAGGGCCAGGTCCGCCGCGACGGCACGATGGACGACTACCGCAGCTTCGCCCGGTTGGCCCAGTCGTTCGACGTGCTGGACTCCGCCGGTGGCGTCGTCTGCGAGCCCAACGACACCCCGCTCGACTCGCGGCACCTCGACATGACGTACGCGCTGATGACGCTGACCGACAAGATCTTCATGGGCAACGTGGTGAGTGGCCCCAACGCGCGTGACGTGCTGGCGATGTCCGAGATCTGCTTCGGCGGCCGCGAGGCGATCGAGGCCTCGCCGGTGTCGATCTCGCTGATCAACTGCAACTCGCCGCTGCGGTGGGACGACCGGATGCTGGACGCCTTGTTCGAGTACGCCGACGCCGCCCAGCCGGTCGTGCTCACACCCTTCCTGCTGATGGGGGCGATGTCACCGGTGACGATCCCGGCCGCGCTCGTGCAGCAGATCGCCGAGGCCCTGAGCGGTATCGCGCTGGCGCAGCTGATTCGCCCAGGCGCGCCGGTGGTCTTCGGCTCGTTCCTGTCCACGATCAACATGCAGTCGGGGTCGCCGACATTCGGCACCCCCGAGTCGGGCATCGGCCTGCTGTGCACCGGCCAGATCGCCCGCCACTTCGGGCTGCCGTTCCGCTCCGGCGGTGCGCTCACGTCGAGTCAGGTGCCCGACGCGCAGGCCGGCTACGAGGCGCTGATGTCGATGCTGCCGGCCTTCCTCGCCGGGGCCAACTGGGTGATGCACTCCGCCGGCTGGCTGGAGGGCGGGCTGGTTGCCGGCTACGAGAAGTTCGTCCTCGACGTCGAGCTGCTGCAGATGCTGCAGGCCGAGTTCCAGCCGCTGGAGATCGACGACGCCTCGCTGGCCTTCGACGCCCACACCGAGGTCGGGCACGGCGGGCACTTCCTCGGCGCCATGCACACGATGGAGCGCTTCCGCACCTGCTTCTACCGGCCGCTGCTGTCCAGCTCGGACAACTACGAACGCTGGATCAAGGGCGGCGCGCTCGACACCGCGGCCCGGGCCGAGCTCATCTGGCAGCAGCGGCTGGAGTCGTACGAGCAGCCGGCATTGGACGAGGGGGTGCGGGCCGAGCTCGAGGACTTCGTCGTACGCCGGCGGCGCGAGCTCGGCGACTGAGCGGCCCCCGGCCGGGGCGATGCTGGGCTCAGTTGCCGCCGGTCAGCTGGCAGGCCTCGACCCAGCGGTCGGGGGCGATCCGGGGCCGTTCCTCGACGGCCCGCCACTGTTCGCAGTCCTCGACCACGTCGCGGAGCAGCTGATGCATGAGCGCATCGGGGTCCGGTATGCAGGCGTCGGCGATGCCGCGCACGGCACAGCGGACGGTCGCCGGGGCGGCGTGCCGGCGGTACCCGCGCACCGCGACACCAACATTGCCGACCAGCCGGCGGGCCCGCTCGGCGGCCAGCGGGACTCCCGCCAGGGCCGCTCGGCTGGCGGCCGACAGCCCGTCGGCCGGGCGACCCTCGAGGGTCGCCAGCACCCGCTCGCCGGTGAGCACCGATACCGCCAGCACCCGCTGGCGTTCCTCGGCGGCCACCGGCAGCGCTGCCTGGGCGCAGCGCAGCGCGATCCGTGCGTCCATGCGCATGTCGTCGGTCTTGATGCCGATCACCGACGGGATGAGCGCGGCCAGCTGGGGCCGCCGGTCATCGCTGGTGAGGTCGTTGACGAGCCTGGCCAGCTCCGCAAGGAGCGGTTGCGTGCAGCTGGGATGGTCGCTCCACCGCTCGCCGGCCAGGTAGGAGGCCAGCTCCATGAAACAGGCGCCTTTGCGGGGGTTGCGGTGCTTGCCGCGAGACAGCACCGGCACGAGCTCGGGGAGTCCGAGGGGGGATGCGGACATGGTGTGCTCCTCGCAGACGGTGGGCGCCAGCACTACCAGTGTGTGCCTTGGCGCGCGGATACAACAGCCCAGCGGCCAAAACGGTGCCTCCCCGGCCCCGGCTCGCGGGTCAGCCTGGCCGCAGCACCCGGGCCTCCCACGGTTCCAGCTCGGTCAGCCGGCCGGTCCCGACCCCCGTGCCGACCCCGTACGAGACGGCTCGGCGCCGGGCTCGCCGGCGGCCATGCCAGCGCGCGGCGGTCGCCACCAGTACCGGTCGCGTTTGGCACTGTCCGGGCCGGAGCGTGACTCGACGAACCACGAGTGCTCGTCCGAGGTGTGGTTGACGACCAGGTCCATGATCAGCCGGAGCCCGCCCCCGTGGGCAGCCGCCAGCAGGTCCCCGACGCCGTCGCCGACCGCGTCGGCGAAGCTGCGCGGGTAGATCTGGTAGACGACGGCACGGGTCCACCACGGCGCCGCCGCCCGATCACCGGTCACCGGAACACCACCGTCCGCGACCCGTTGAGCAGGACCCGGCTCTCGGCATGCCAGCGCACCGCCCGCGCCAGCACCAGGCACTCGACGTCGCGGCCGGCCTGCACCAGCTGGTCGGGGGCGAGCTCGTGACCGACCCGGGTGACGTCCTGCTCGATGATCGGTCCCTCGTCCAGGTCGCTGGTCACGTAGTGCGCGGTGGCGCCGATCTGCTTGACGCCCCGGGCATGCGCCTGGTGGTAGGGCCGCGCGCCCTTGAACCCGGGCAGGAACGAGTGGTGGATGTTGATCGCCCGCCCCGACAGGGCCCGGCAGGTGTCGTCGGACAGCACCTGCATGTAGCGGGCGAGCACCACTAGGTGGATGTCGAGCGCGTCGACCAGCTCGAGCAGCCGCGCCTCGGCGGCCGGCTTGGTGTCGGCCCTGACGGGCACGTGGTGGAAGTCGATGCCGTACGACGCGGCGAGGGACTCGAAGTCGCGGTGGTTCGACACGATCGCCGGCAGCTGGATGTTCAGCGACCCGGTGCTCCACCGAAAGAGCAGGTCGTTGAGGCAGTGGCCGAAGCGGGACACGAGCACCAGCGTCCGGAACGGCGCGTCGGCGGCCACCAGCCGCCAGGTCATCGACAGCCCGCCGGCGAGGTCGGTGAAGTCGGCGCGCAGCGACTCGACCGGTCGGGCCTGCGGGAGGGCGAAGTGCACCCGCATGAAGAACCAGTCCGCGAGCCGGTCACCGAACTGCTGGCTCTCGAGGATGTTGCCCGACCGCTCGACCAGGAACGACGCGACGGCGTGCACGATGCCGGGCCGGTCCGGGCAGGCGATCGTCAGCACGTACTCCCGCGGCACGGTTGCGCTATCGGTCATAGTGTTCCTCCATGAGCAACAACGGAACGGTGCAGTCGGTCGACCGCGCCGTCAGGGTGCTCGAGATCCTTGCGCATGCGGGCGAGGCCGGTGTCACCGAGATCGCCGCCGAGCTCGCCGTACACAAGTCCACCGCGTTCCGGCTGGTGGCCGCGCTGGAGCAGCGTGGGCTGGTCGAGCAGCACGCCGAGCGGGGGAAGTACCGGCTCGGTGTCGGCGTGCTCCGGTTGGCTGCTGCCACCACGGCGCGCCTGGACCTGGTCCAGGAGTCGCGGGCACTGTGCCGCGCGCTGGCGGTCGAGACCGGCGAGACGGTAAACGTCACGGTCCTGTCCGACGACGCCGCGCTGTACGTCGACCAGGTCGCCGGGTCGTCGGCGCTGCAGCCGCACAACTGGGTTGGCCAGCGGATCCCGCTGCACGCCACGTCCAACGGCAAGGTGTTGCTGTCGGCCATGTCCGACGAGGAGGCCGTCGAGGTGGTGGGTCGCAGGCCGCGCACCTTCACCGACCACACGGTGTCCGGGCCGGCCCAGCTGGTGACCCAGCTGGCCGAGGTGCGGGCGGCGGGCTACGCGGTCGCGGTCGACGAGCTCGAGGCCGGACTCACCGCGGTCGCGGCTCCGGTGTTCAACGCGCACGGCGACCTGGTGGCGTCGCTGAGCGTTTCGGGGCCGTCCTTCCGGTTGCGGGGGGAGCGCCTGGCCGCGGCAACCGACGCGACCGTCGAGACCGCGCGTGAGGTCTCGAGCCGGCTCGGCTGGCGCCCGCCGGTCGAGCCCAAGGGTTGACGGGCACCACCAACCGCAGCATGCTGTTGCGTTGCACACACGACGTTGCGAACTGCGCAACGATCTGTTGCTCCCGCAAGCCGGTCCCCCCGAATCCGGCCAACGCGTTCCGAGCGGAGGCACCTTGGCAGAGCTGTTCGTCGGGGGGCGATGGGTGAACGCGCGGTCCGGGTCGACGCGGGAGATCCGGTGCCCCGCCGACGGGCAGCTCGTCGCCACCGTCGACGAGGCCGGGACGGCCGACACCGTGGCCGCCATCCTGGCCGCCCGTTCGGCCTTCGACGCGGGTCCCTGGCCGCACACCCCCGCTCCCGAGCGCGGTGCGCTGCTGTGGCGGGTGGCCGACCTGCTCGTCGCGCACAAGGACGAGGTGGCGCGGGCGGAGTCGCTCGACACCGGCAAGCGCCTGGTGGAGAGCGAGTACGACGTGGACGACGTGGTCGCGGTGTTCCGGCACTATGCCGGTCTCGCCGCGTCGGGTGCCGACGCTGGCCGGGTGGTCGACACCGGCGAGCCCGACGTCGTCAGTCGGGTCGTCCGGGAGCCGGTCGGCGTCTGCGGGCTGATCACGCCCTGGAACTACCCGCTGCTGCAGACCTCGTGGAAGGTCGCGCCATGCCTGGCCGCCGGCAACACGTTCGTGCTCAAGCCCAGCGAGCTCACCCCGTCGACGGCCATCTGGCTGGTCCGGCTGCTGGCCGAGGCGGGGCTACCGGACGGGACGGCCAACCTCGTGCTCGGCCCGGGACCGGACGCCGGCGCGCCGCTGTCCGAGCACCCGGGCGTCGACCTGGTCTCGTTCACCGGCGGCCTGGTGACCGGGCGGGCCGTGATGGCGGCGGCGGCTTCGACGGTCAAGAAGGTCGCGCTCGAGCTGGGCGGCAAGAACCCCAACATCGTGTTCGCCGACGCCGACCGCGAGACCGCTCTGGACATGGCGCTCACGGCGGTGTTCCTGCACTCCGGTCAGGTCTGCTCCGCCGGCGCCCGGCTGGTGGTGGCCGCGTCGATCCACGACGAGTTCGTCGACGAGCTGGTCCGCCGGGCGGAGTCGATCCGGCTCGGCGGCCCTTTCGACGGCGAGGCGGAGACCGGCCCGTTGATCTCCGCAGCACACCGCGAAAAGGTCGCGGCCTACGTCGCCGACGGCCTGGCCGACGGCGCCGTGCTGCGCTGCGGCGGGGCGGCCCCCGACGACCCCGAGCTGGCCGACGGCTGCTACTACCTGCCGACGATCCTCGACGGCTGCGCCAGCGGCATGGCAGTGGTGCACGAGGAGTCGTTCGGGCCCGTCCTGACCGTCGAGACCTTCACCGACGAGGACGACGCCGTCCGGATCGCCAACGACAGCCGCTACGGCCTGGCTGGCGGGGTGTGGACCTCCGACAGCGGCCGGGCGCAGCGGGTCGCCGGCCGGCTGCGGATGGGCACCGTGTGGATCAACGATTACCACCCGTACGTCCCGCAGGCCGAGTGGGGCGGCTACAAGCAGTCCGGCACCGGGCGCGAGCTGGGGCTGGCCGGGCTCGACGAGTACCGCGAGACCAAGCACATCTGGCAGCACATCGCCCCGCAGCCGCAGGGGTGGTTCGACGGTGCCGGCCGGTGAGCCTGCGATGAGCCGGCCGGTGAGCCCCCAATGAGCACTGCCCGGGCCTACGACTACGTCATCGTGGGCGGCGGCTCGGCCGGCTGCGTGCTCGCCAACCGGCTGAGCGTCGACCCGTCGACCACCGTGCTGGTGCTCGAAGCCGGGCGCTCCGACCTGCGGATCGACCCGTTCATCCACATGCCGGCCGCGCTCCCGTTCCCGATCGGCAGCCGGCTCTACGACTGGCGCTACCACTCCGACCCCGAAGAGATGATGGGCGGCCGGCGGGTCTTCCACGCTCGCGGCAAGCTGCTCGGCGGGTCGAGCAGCATCAACGGGATGATCTTCCAGCGGGGCAACCCGCTGGACTTCGAGGGCTGGGCGCAGGGCAAGGGCATGCAGTCGTGGGACTACGCCCACTGCCTGCCGTACTTCAAGCGGATGGAGACCTGCCTGGCCGGCGCCGACCGGTGGCGCGGCGCCAGCGGCCCGCTGGTGCTGGAGCGCGGTGCGGCGACCAACCCGCTGTTCGGCGCGTTCCTCGAAGCGGCACAGCAGGCGGGCCACCCGCTGACCGACGACCTCAACGGCTACCGCCAGGAGGGGTTCGCCCGATTCGATCGCAACGTCCACCGCGGCCGGCGGCTCAGCGCGGCTCGCGCCTACCTGCACCCGGTGCGTGACCGCAAGAACCTCACCGTCGAGACGCTGGCGCACGCGACCCGCATCGCGTTCGAGGGCGACCGGGCGGTCGGCGTGGACTACCTGCGGGCGGGCCGACTGCACCGCTTCGTCCGCGCGGGCCACGTCATCTGCAGCGGTGGCGCCATCAACACCCCCCAGCTGCTGCAGCTGTCCGGCATCGGTCCGGCCGAGCTGCTGCGGGGTCTCGGGATCGGCATCGTCGCCGACCTCCCCGGCGTCGGAGCCAACCTGCAGGACCACCTCGAGGTCTACGTGCAGCACGCCTCGAAGCTGCCGGTGTCCATCGCACCCGGGTTGCGCTGGCGGCACCGGCCCCGCATCGCCGCCGAGTGGCTGTTCCTGCGCAGCGGCCCCGGTGCCACCAACCACTTCGAGGCCGGTGGTTTCGTGCGCACCAACGACACCGTCGACTACCCCAACCTGATGTTCCACTTCCTGCCGATCGCGATCCGCTACGACGGCACCCAGCCGGCCGAGAAGCATGGCTACCAGGTGCACATCGGCCCGATGTACTCCGACGTGCGCGGGTCGGTGACGATCCGGTCGCCCGATCCCCGCCAGCACCCGTCGCTGCGGTTCAACTACCTGTCCACCGTGAAGGACCGTCGGGAGTGGGTGGAGTGCGTCCAGGCCGCGCGCACCCTCTTGGCGCAGCCGGCGTTCGCGGCCTTCGACGCCGGTGAGCTCTCACCGGGACGAGACGTCGTGTCCGACGAGCAGGTGTTGGACTGGGTCGCGAGGGACGCCGAGACGGCCTACCACCCGTCATGCACTGCCAAGATGGGCGCCGAGAGCGACGAGATGGCGGTGCTCGACCCGGAGACGATGCGCGTGCACGGCGTGCGGGGCCTCAGCGTCGTCGATGCGTCGTCGATGCCGGCGATCACCAACGGCAACATCTACGCCCCGGTGATGATGCTGGCCGAGAAGGCCGCCGACCTGATCGCCGGCAAAACCGCGCTGGCGCCCTCGAATGCGCCGTTCTACCGCCACCGCGACGGCACTGCGCCCTATCCTCCAGGTGATCCCCATAACGGACAGGACGTACGCCGATGAGTGCCGCCGTCTCGGTCGACCAGCTGTGGAAGGTCTTCGGCCCGAAGGCCGACAGGATCGTCGGCAGCCCCGACGCCGACCTGCCCCGCTCGGAGCTGCTGGCCCGTACCGGCTGCACCGCCGCGGTGAAGGACGTGTCGTTCGACGTGGCCGCGGGCGAGGTCTTCGTCGTGATGGGCCTGTCCGGCTCCGGCAAGTCCACCTTGGTGCGCTGCCTGACCCGGCTGATCGAGCCCACCGCCGGTGAGGTGCTGCTCGACGGTGAGGACGTGCGCACCATGTCCGACGCCCGGTTGCGCGAGCTGCGACGAACGCACGTGTCGATGGTGTTCCAGCACTTCGGTCTGCTGCCGCACCGGCAGGTGCTCGACAACATCGCCTACGGGCTGGAGATCCGCGGTCAGAAGAAGAAGGAGCGGCACGCCCGGGCGCAGGAGATGGTGGACCTGGTCGGGCTGACCGGCAACGAGCACTCCTACCCCGACCAGCTCTCCGGGGGCATGCAGCAGCGGGTCGGGCTGGCCCGGGCGCTCGCGGTGGACCCGACCGTGATGCTGTTCGACGAGCCGTTCTCGGCGCTCGACCCGCTGATCCGCCGCGACATGCAGGCCGAGGTCATCCGGCTGCACCGCGAGGTCGGCAAGACGATGGTGTTCATCACCCACGACCTGGCCGAGGCGCTCAAGCTGGGCGACCGCATCCTGATCATGCGTGACGGCGAGGTGGTGCAGGTCGGCACCGCCGCCGACATCGTCGCCGCGCCCGCCGACGACTACGTACGCGACTTCGTCAGCGACGTACCCCGCTCGCACGTGCTCACGCTGCGGTACGTGATGCGCGACCCGCGGCCCGGCGACTCCGCGGAGGGGCCGGTGATGGGTCCGGACACGATCGTGCGCGAGGCCGCGCACGCGGCGTTGACCTCCGAGCACCCGGTCCGCGTCGTCGACGGCGGTGAGCTGGTGGGCATCGTGGACGACGAGACGATCCTGCGCGTCGTGGTGGCCGAAGAGCAAGCCGTCGTGGCGTGACCGCCACCACCGTGCGCGACCACGCCCGCATCGACGGGCTCGGCTCGCTGGTGCGCCGGCCACCCGCCTGGCTGCTCGGTGCGGCGGTGCTCGCCGTGTGGATCGCCGCGTGGGCTGGACTGCGCGGCACCGACACCCTGACCCTGCCCGGGCTCGGCCGCACCGGGCTGCACGACTGGTTCACCGGGCTCAAAGCCGACCTCATCGACAGCCGGGACAGCAACGTGCTGATGCGGGCCACCGGGGTGCTGGCGGATCTGGTCGCGAGCATCGGTGGCTGGCTGCAGGAGCTGGTCGTGCAGCCGGCGTTCCCTCGCCCGGTGCCCCAGATCGGCTGGCTCGGGGTGGTGGCCGTGGCGGCCTGGCTGAGCTACGCCGCCGCCGGCTGGCGGATCGCGGTGCTGGTGACCGGCTCCTTCCTGGCCTTCGGCTACCTCGGCTACTGGGAGGACAGCCTGGACACGCTGATCGTCACGTTCTTCGCCGTCGGTATCGCGCTGCTCGTCGGGCTGCCACTGGCGGTGTGGATGGCCACCAGCAAGACCGTGACCACGCTGCTGACCCCGGTGCTGGACGTGCTGCAGACGGTGCCGGCGTTCATCTACCTGCTGCCGCTCACCTTGTTCTTCGGCATCGGGCTGCCGGCCGCCGTCGCCGCAACCTTCCTCTACGCGCTCGCACCGGTGGTGCGCATCGCTGCGCACGGCATCCGCTCGGTCGCCACGACCACGATCGAGGCCACCGACTCGCTCGGTCAGACCGGGCGGCAGCGGCTGCAGCGGGTACAGCTGCCGATGGCCAAGAAGACGATCATCGTGGGCATCAACCAGACGGTGATGGCGGCGCTGTCGATGGCCACCATCGCGGCCTTCGTCGACGGCCCCGGCCTCGGCCAGCCGGTGCTGCGGGCATTGTCGGCCCAGCAGGTCGGCACGGCCTTCGTCGCGGGCCTGTGCATCGTGGTCATGGCGGTGATGCTCGACCGCACGACGACGGCCGCGAGCGAACGCGCCGAGCTGGTCGCCCGCGCGGGCGGTCGAGACGTCAGACGGCACCGAATCGTGCTTGCCGCCGGCGGTGCCGTGGCGCTGGTCCTGGTCTACTTGTCGCGCACCTACCTGTGGGCGGCCGAGTTCCCCGAGACCGACCTCGGCGGGTCGCTCGCCGCCGGCGTCCAGTCCGGCGCTGACTGGGTGACCTCGACCTTCGACGTGCTCACCTCGGGCGTGAAGAACCAGGTCACCGCCCTGCTGCTGAACCCGCTGCAGGACCTGCTGGCCAACTCGCCGTGGTGGCTCGCCGGCGCGGCTCTCGCCGCGCTGGCGCTGGTGTTCGGCGGCGTGCGCGGATGCCTCACCGCGGTTGCCTGCCTGGCCGGCATCTACCTCACCGACCTGTGGAACGACTCGATGGTCACGCTGACGATGGTGCTCGTCGCCACGCTGCTGGTGATGCTGATCGCCGTCGTGCTCGGGGTGTGGATGGCCCGCCGACAACGGGTCGACACGGCGCTGCGTCCGGTGCTGGACGCCGGCCAGACGATGCCGCCGTTCGTCTACCTCATCCCGGCGCTGCTGCTTTTCGGGCCGACCCGGTTCACCGCGATCGTGGCCGCGGTCATCTACGCCGCCCCGATCGCCATCAAGCTGGTCGCCGACGGCGTCAAGGGCGTGTCGCCCACCACGGTCGAGGCGGCGACGGCCGCGGGCTCCACCCCGTGGCAGGTCATCACCCGGGTGCAGCTGCCGATGGCGCGAGGCGGTCTGGTGCTGGCCGCCAACCAGGGTCTGCTCTATGTGCTGTCCATGACCGTGATCGGCGGGCTCGTCGGCGCCGGGGCGCTCGGCTACGACTCGGTGCTCGGCTTCTCACAAGGCGAGTTCTTCGGCAAGGGCATCGCAGCGGGGGCGGCCATCGTGTTCCTCGGCATCATGCTCGACCGGGTCACCCGGCGCGCCGCCGAACGTACTGGCGCGGGTATCCGCTGACGCGCACCGATACGACGACCGACCACCACCGGCACACCAAGAAGAGGAGATGCCATGAAGCAACCAACCAAGAGGGTTCCGGCACTGGCCGCCGCGGCTGTGGGCGCCCTGCTCGTGCTGTCGGCGTGCGGCGGCGGTGACATCGAGCAGTCCGGCTCCGGTTCGGGGGACGGGGGTGACGACCAGGCCGCCGAGTGCGGAGACCTGAGCATGGCGGTCAACCCGTGGGTCGGGTACCAGGCCAGCGCCTACGTTGTCGGCGAGCTGGTTGCCAGCGAGCTCGGGTGCAAGGTGCAGTACCGCGACCTCAAGGAGGAGGTCTCGTGGGCCGGGTTCTCCTCCGGTGACGTCGATGTGGTGATCGAGGACTGGGGACACCCCGACCTGGAGAAGCAGTACTTCGCCAAGAACGGTGACGGCAGCGCCGAGGACTTCGGCCCGAACGGCAACGAGGGCGTGATCGGCTGGTACGTGCCGCCGTGGCTCGCCGACGAGCAGCCGGAGATCACCGACTGGAAGAACCTGAACAAGTTCGCCCAGGAGTTCGCCACCTCGGAGTCGGGCGGGCAGGGCCAGTTCCTCGGCAGCGACCCGTCGTACGTCCAGTTCGACGAGGCCATCATCAAGAACCTGGACCTCGACTTCAAGGTGGTCTTCTCCGGCAGCGAGGCCGCGTCGATCTCGGCGTTCAAGAAGGCCGAGCAGAACAAGGAGTGGCTGATCGGCTACTTCTACGAGCCGCAGTGGTTCATGTCCGAGGTCCCGCTGGTCAAGGTCGACCTGCCGCCGTACGAGCCGGGCTGCCAGGAGCCGGCCTCGGCGACCGACTGCGACTACCCGGTCACCGAGCTGAAGAAGATCGTGTCGACGAAGTGGGCCGAGTCGGGTAGCCCGGCGGTCGACGTGGTGCAGAACTTCAAGTGGACCAACGAGGACCAGAACACCGTGGCGGCGATGATCTCCAGCGACGGGATGGCCCCGGAGGACGCCGCCATGCAGTGGATCGAGGACAACCCGGACACGGTGGAGGCCTGGATGCCGTCCTGATGGCGGGATAGTTCACCGACCGATTGGACCGAGACGGCGCCGGGCCTTGACGGGGCCCGGCGCCGTTGGGCATGCTGGGGCTGTCTCGCACTACGCACAGCGTTGCGTGTCACGCAACTTACAGGAGGTCTGAGGGTGGCAACCGTTCCGAGTAGCGCGCGGGTGGTCGTGATCGGCGCCGGAATCGTCGGCAACAGCCTCGTCTACCACCTGGCCCGGCTGGGCTGGCGCGACATCGTGCAGATCGACAAGGGTCCGCTGCCGAACCCGGGCGGCTCCACCGGACACGCCTCCAACTTCATCTTCCCGGTGGACCACTCCCGCGAGATCACCGACCTGACGCTGGACAGCGTCGAGCAGTACCGCGAGATGGGCGTGTTCACGCAGTCCGGTGGTTTCGAGGTGGCCCGCACCGAGGAGCGGATGGAGGAGCTGCGTCGCCGGATGTCGTCGGCGCGGGCGTGGGGGATCCAGTCCGAGCTGGTGAGCCCCGCGCAGGTGGTCGAGCAGGTGCCCTTCCTCGACCCGTCGGTCATCGTCGGCGCCTTCTGGACCCCGTCGGTCGGCGTCGTCGACTCGCTGCGCGCCGGCACGATCATGCGGGAGCGCGCCCAGTCGCTGGGTGCGCTGCAGGTGGTGCCGACGGTCGAGGTCGTCGGTCTCGACGTCGCGGATGGACGGATCAGCCGCGTTCGTACGAGCGGTGGCGACATCGAGGCCGGCACCGTCGTCATCGCATGCGGCGTCTGGAGCCCGGCGCTGGCGGAGATGGCCGGCGCTCGCATCCCGCTCACTCCCGCGGTGCACCAGATGATCAGCGTCGGGCCGATCCCGCAGCTGGCCGAACGCGAGGGCGAGATCTCGTACCCGATCGTCCGTGACATGGACACCTTCTGCTACGAGCGCCAGCACGGGGCCGACATGGAGGTCGGCTCGTACGCGCACCGGGCGATCCTGCACGAGCCCGGCGAGATCCCGTCGATCGAGCAGGCCAAGCTGTCGCCCACCGAGATGCCGTTCACCTCCGACGACTTCGACCCGCAGCTGGAGCAGGCCTTCGAGCTGATGCCCGACGCGCTCGGCGCCGACGGGGCCGAGATCCGCTACGCCATCAACGGGCTGCTGTCGCTGACCCCCGACGGTGCACCGATCCTCGGCGAGACCCCGGAGGTCAAGGGCTTGTGGTCGGCAGCCGCGGTGTGGGTCAAGGAGGGCCCGGGGGTCGGCCGGCTGGTCGCGGAGTGGATGACCGACGGCACCCCCGAGGTCGACCTCAGCCACTCCGACATCGCCCGCTTCTACCCCCACCAGCAGACTCGCGCGCACGTGCAGGCCCGCACCAGCGAGGCGTTCAACAAGACCTACGGCATCGTGCACCCCGGCGAGCAGTGGTCGAGCGACCGGGGCAAGCGCCTGGCACCGATGCACGCCAGCCAGCAGCAGCTGGGGGCGGTCTTCTTCGAGGCGGTCGGGTGGGAGCGCCCGTTCTGGTACGCGAGCAACGAGGCGTTGCTGGGCGACTACGGCGACGCGGTGCTGCCGCGCGAGCACGAGTGGGACGCCCGCTGGTGGTCGCCCATCATCAACGCCGAGCACCTGGCGATGCGGGACCGGGCCGGCGTCGTCGACCTGTCCGCGTTCGCGATCTTCGACATCGTCGGCCCCGGCGCGGCCGGCGCGGTGCAGGGCGCCGTCGTGGCCCAGACCGACGTGGCACCCGGGCGGGTCATCTACACCCCGGTGCTCGACCAGCGCGGCGGGTTCCGCTCCGACCTGACGGTCATGCGGCTGGGCGACGACCACTACCGCGTGGTCACCGGCGGCGCGCACGGCATGGTCGACCGCAAGACGTTCATCGACGCGATGCCGGCCGACGGCAGCGCGCAGGTCGTCGACCTGACATCCGCCTACACCACCATCGGGCTGTGGGGCCCACGCGCCCGCGACATCTTGGGCTCGATCACCTCGGCCGACGTCAGCCACGACGGCTTCGGGTTCGCTCGCTGCCGAGACATCGAGGTCGACACGCTGTCGGTGCTCGCCTCGCGCATCTCCTACGTCGGTGAACTGGGCTGGGAGCTGTACGTGCCCATGGAGCAGGGCGCCCGGCTGTGGGACCTGGTGCTGTCGGCCGGCGCAACCCACGGCGCGGTGCCGGTGGGCATCGGCGTCTACGCCACCACCGGCCGGCTGGAGAAGGGCTACCGCGCGATGGGCGCCGAGCTCGACAGCGAGCGCACCATCCCCGAGGCGGGGATGATGCGTCCGCGGGTCAAGGACGCCGACTTCGTCGGCCGGGAGGCCTACCTCAAGCAGCGCGCCGCCGAGCCCGCGTCGGTGCTGTGCACGCTCGCCGTCGACGACCACACCGCAGCGAGCGGCCAGCGGCGGTTCATGCTCGGCGGCGAGCCAATCCTGACCCGCGACGGTGAGCCGCTCGTCGACGGGCACGGGCACCGGTCGTACGTCACCTCGGCAGGGCCCGCGCCGTCGCTGGGCAAGCACCTGCTGATGGCCTACCTGCCGCCGAACAGGGCGGTCGTCGGCACCCAGCTGGCGGTCAGCTACATGGAGGAGCGCTACCCGGTGACGGTGGCCACCGCCGATGCCACCCCGCCGTTCGACCCCGCCAACGAGCGGATCAGGGGGGAATGACGATGACCGACGTCCTGGTGTGCATCAAGCGGGTGCCGGGCGCGTCCGGTGAGGTGCTCCTGTCCGACGACGGGCAGCGCGTCGACGCCCGGCACGTGGGCTGGACGCTCAGCGCGCACGAGGAGTGCGCGATCGAGCTGGCCACCCGAGTCGCCGGCGACACCGGCGGTACGGCGACGGTGCTGACCGTCGGCCCGGCGGACGCGATCGAGCAGCTGCGCGACGCGCTGGCGGTCGGCTGCGGCCGGGCGGTGCTGGTCGAGGCCGAGACCGACCGGTTCGGCCCGGTTGACGTGGCCGCCGCCATCGCCGAGGTGGTGCGCGCACACGAGGCCGACGACACGTCGTACGGGCTGGTGCTGCTTGGCAACGACGCTGCCGACACCGGTGACTTCCAGGTGCCGGTCCGGCTGGCGTACGCGCTCGGTCGGCCGGTGGTCACCGGCATCTCGACCTGCACCGTCGAGGGCGACCTGGTCGTGGCGCACGGCGACGGACCGGACGGGCCAGAGACGTTCGAGCTGCCGGTGCCGGCCGTCGTCGCGGTGATGGAGGGTGGGGTGGCCCCGCGCTACCCGTCGGTGATGGGGCGGATGAAGGCCAAGAAGGTGGCGATCGAACAGGTCGCGGCCGAGTTCGAGCCCGTGGGCTCCGGCCGGGTGCTGCTCACCCTGCCGCCCGAGCAGCCCAGTGCGGTGCAGCTGCTCGGACAGGGGCCGGACGCGGCACCTGCGGTGGTCGACCTGTTGGAGGAGCTGGGGATGGTGTCGCGATGATCGCCGTGCTGGTGGAGACCGACGCCGACGGCGTCCTGGTGGTCTCGCAGGAGGCCCTGACCTTCGGGCGCGGGCTGGCCGAGCGAGCCGGCGGCCTACCGCTGCATGCGGTCCTCGTGGGCCGGCCAGGTGAGGAACCGCCCCCGGGCGTGCTCACCCAGCTGGGCGAGCAGGGCGTGGCTTCGGTGCACCACGTCGTCGACGACCAGCTGACCGCGTACTCCGCGGCCGCGTGGGCCGCTGCGCTGGTCGACGTCGTGCGATCGGCCGGTGCGGCCGTCGTGCTGGCGGCCGGCACGCCCCGCGGCAACGAGGTGCTAGCGCACACGGCCACCCGCCTCGGCGTCGCCATGGCCGCCAACGTCGTGGGGATAGACACCGTGGGCGCCGATGCCGGCGACCCGCTGATCGTGACCCGGCAGGTCGTCGGCGGTGCCGTTCTCGAGCAGATGCGGCTCGACGACCCCGTCGCGGTGCTGTCGGTGGCCGGGCATGCGGTGGAACCGGTCGCGGGCGAGACCGCCACCACGCCCGACGTCGTCGAGCTGTCACCCACGCTCGCCGACGCCGACCTGGTGGCCCGGGTGGTGCGTACCGGCGAGAAGGTGCCGGACGCGTCGGGTGCGCTGACCTCGGCGCGGGTCGTGGTCGGCGCTGGCCGCGGGGCTGGCAGCGCGGACGGCTTTAAGGACGTGGTGCGGCTCAGCGAGCTGCTCGGCGGCGCGGTCGGCGTCTCGCGGGTGGTGACCAGCCTCGGCTGGCGCCCGCACCACGAGCAGGTCGGCCAGACCGGTAGCCGGATCTCGCCTGACCTCTACATCGCCTGCGGGATCAGCGGCGCGATCCAGCACTGGGCCGGCTGCTCGAGTGCCAAGACGATCCTGGCGGTCAACACCGACCCGGACGCGCCGATGGTCACCCGGGCGCACTATGCGGTGATCGGCGACCTGCACGAGATCGTCCCCGCGATCAACGAGGAGATCGAGCGCCGCCGCACCTGACCCGGCAAAGTTGTCACGCCAGAATGCGTTCTAACGCAACGTGGCGGTGACAACTTTTGGGGAGGCTGGGGTCAGCGGGGGTCGGTGGCGAGCAGGTCGTACCAGGCGCCGTCCTCGTGCACCTGCTCGTCGCCCACACCGGCCACCCCATCGAGTCGGAAGTGGCCGACCCGGGTGAAGCCGGCCCGCTCGGCGACGTGCCGGCTGGCGGCGTTGTGCCACGAGGCGCCCAGCTGCACCCGGTGCCGGCCGAGACCACCGTCGGCGGTCGGCGCGAAGGCATGGCCGAGGACCAGCTCGAGGGCTTCGCCGACGACGCCGCACCCCCGTGCGTCGGGGTGGGTCCAGTAGCCCACCTCGGCGTTTCCCGGGCACGCGTGGTCGTCGAGGCGGAACAGCCCGATGTCGCCAAGGAGCCGGTCGCTGTCTCGGTCGGCCACCGCCCAGGTGAGGCCCTTACCGAGGGAGGCGTCCAACCGGCGGTTCAGCACGAAGCTGCGTGCGTCGTCGATGGTGTATGGGTGCGGCAACCGCGGCAGCCAGTGCCGCGTGCGCCGGTCGCTGCAAGCCTCGACGATGCGGGGCAGGTCGGCGTCGGTGTGTGGTCGCAGCCGTACGTGCTCGCCTTCGAGCACCGGGGCCAACCACCAGGTCGTACGGGGCCGGCCGTCGTCGTCGGGACGCAACGTCGCCAGCCAGGCGTCGCGCAGCTCACCGCGCTGCGGGGAGTACGCCGGCACCTCGCCGTGGAAGGTGAATCCGCACGCCCAGGCGACCCGCCACGAGTCGAGGTTGCCGACGTGGGTCTCCCAGTGCACGACCGGCATGCCGACCGTGTCGAAGGCCCACCGGGTCGCCAGCCGCACCGCCCGGGTCATCACCCCGCGCCCGCGCGCCCACGGATGCAGCATGAAGCCGATGTCGGGCCGGGCGCCGGCGCGGATGTCGACATGCCCGGCGAAGCGCGCGCCGCCGCTGTCGTCGGCGGTGTCGATGGCCCAGCCATGGCTGGTCTGCTCGCGCCAACCCGCCGGGCTGATCTCGGCGATGAACCGCTCGGCGTCGGGCGGGGTGTACGGAACTGGCACCGTCGTCCAGCGCTGGCTCTCGGGGTCGCGGCACATGCGGGTGACCTCGTCGATGTCGTCGAGCCGGCGCTCGCGCAGCGTCACGACCCCGTCGCTCAGCAGCGGCACATCGACGTCAGGTGACATGGGTTCATCCTCACTGTGGCGCGGTTTGACGGGCAACCGGCTTTCGCCACCCGTACGCTCCGGGCTGCCAGATGTCGGGCTGCCAGATGTCGGTGCCGCGCGCCACGTTTACGTGGCGGGCCGGCCCTTTACGTGGGTTGCGCGCCCCGCAAAGGCACGGCCGGCCACGTTTACGTGGCGCGCGGACGGGGGGTGCGGGTCAGAGCGGGCCGGCGCCGGGGCCGGGCTCGACCGCGAACACCGCCGGCTCCCGCCAGCCTGCGGCGGCGAACGCCGTGCGGCAGGCGTCGGCGACCGCGTCGGCATCGGTCGAGCGGGTCAGTGCGATGGCGCTGCCGCCGAAGCCGCCGCCGGTCATCCGCGCACCCAGCGCACCTGCTGAGACCGCCGCGTCGACGGCGACGTCCAGCTCTGGACAGCTGATCTCGAAGTCGTCGCGCAACGACGCGTGCGAGGCGACGAAGGCCTGGCCGAGGTCCGTCCACGCTCCGGCGCGCAGCTGCGCCACCGCCTCGTGCACGCGGGTGTTGTCGGTGACCACGTGTCGCGCCCGGCGCAACAGCACTTCCCCGTCGTCGGTGAGGTCCCGCAGCTTGTCGAGGTCACCGAGTTCGACGTCGCGCAGCGATGCGGCGCCCAGCAGCGCCGCCGCCCGCTCGCACTGGCGGCGTACGGCGGGGTAGCCACCGCCGTCCGCCAGCGTGTGCGCTGCCCTGGTGTCGACGACGAGCAGCAGCAGCCCGGCGCCGGCGAGGTCACACGGTTCGTGCTCGAGCATCATCGTGCGGGTGTCCAGCAGCAGCGCCTGGCCCGCTCGACCGTGCATCGAGGCCACCTGGTCCATCACCCCGGTCGGAGCGCCGGCGTAGTCGTTCTCGGCCGTACGCGCCAGCGCGGCGATGCGGTCGCGGCCGAGCCCGAGGCCCAGCCGGTCGTCGACGGCCACCGCGACCGCGCACTCCAGCGCTGCTGACGAGGACAGGCCGGCGCCCAGCGGGACGTCGCTGTCGACCCACAGGTCCAGGCCGGGCAGCTCGTTCCCGGCAGACCGCAGCGCCCACATGACACCGGCGACGTAGGCCGCCCAGCCCCAGACATCGCCCGGCCGGGTGTCGACGGTGGTCACGACCGCGGCGCCGGGGTCGTCGGCCTGCGCCGACCACATCCGCAGCCGGTCGTCGCCGCGGACGCGCAGGGCCACCTTGGTGTGCCGGTTGATGGCGAACGGCAGCACCCAGCCGTCGTTGTAGTCGGTGTGCTCGCCCATCAGGTTGACCCGACCGGGCGCCGCCCAGCCCCACTCCGGCCTGCCCTCGGGCGCGGCTCGCGCGTGGTGCTGCTCGCTCATGAGGCAGAGTCTCGACCCTGCACCACGTCGGCGAGCAGCACTTCCCCCACGTGGTCGTGCAGCCGCGCCCTCGCCTCCCGGGAGAGCTGGGAGTCGCTGACCAGGACGTCGGCCTGCGCCAGCGGCGCGACGGTGGCGATGCCGACCGCACCCCACTTGGTGTGGTCGGCGACCACGACGAGGTGCCGGGCCGCCCGGATCAGGGCCTTGTTGGTCTCGGCCTCCAGCAGGTTGGGGGTGCTGAAGCCGCTGCGCTCGTCCATCCCGTGGGTGCCGAGGAAGACGGTGTCGAGGTTGATGGAGGTCAGAGACCCGACCGCGACCGGCCCCACCAGGGCGTCGGACGGCGTGCGCACGCCGCCGGTGAGCACGACCACCTGGTCGGCTCGGCCGGACTCGTGGAACATCTCGGCCACCGGTGGTGAGTTCGTCACCACGGTGAGCCGGGCGACATCGAGCAGCTCGCGCGCCAGCGCCCACGTCGTCGTGCCGGCAGAAAGCCCGACCGCCTGACCGGGTCGCACCAGCTCGGCCGCCCGGCGGGCGATGCCACGCTTCTCCACCTGCTCGCGCAGCGACTTCTCGGCGAATCCGGGCTCATCGGTGCTGCCGGCCATCGGCACGGTCGCGCCGCCGTGCACCTTGTCGATCAGACCCCGGCGAACGAGGACGTCGAGGTCGCGGCGGATCGTCATGTCGGACACCTGGAACCGGGCCACCAGGTCGCCGACCCGGGCGGCGCCGTCGCGCTGCACCAGGTCGAGGTCAGCGTCTGCCGCTGCTGGGCGAGCACCTCAGTGGCCCTTCGCCCGCTGGACGACGGCTACGGCCCCACCGGGCAGTCGCAGCTCCGCCTCGTTGACCGCCCCGCTGACCAGGTCGGTGCCCGCGATCGGCAGCACTGCCGGCTCGGTGCCGTGGTTGAGGGCGAACACGAACGTCGCGTCGTCGCCACGCCGGCGCACCACCTCAACGTCCGTCGGAACGGCGTATGGGGCCAGCACGCCAGCATCCGCGCACGCCCGCCGCACAATCGTCGCCGTCGTGGCGTCGTCGGTCCGGGTCGCGACGTACCAAGCGAGTCCGGAGCCGTACCGGTGCCGGGTCACGGCGGGCGCACCGGGGACCGGCCCGTCGAAGTAGGTCAGGACGGCGTCGGCGCCGGTGAGGTGCAGGTCCTCGGCCCAGACGTCGGCCACCCCGGCGTCGGCCCCGGTGTCGGCGGCCGCGTCGCCCCCCGCCGCGACCAGCCGCACCCGTTCCCCGCGGCGTAGTGGGCAGAACTCCTCGACCCGCACGCCGAGGACGTCGCGGAAGGCACCGGGGTAGCCGCCCAGGTGCACGTGGTCGTTGTCATCGACCGTGCCCGAGAAGTAGGTGACCAGCAGGTGGCCGCCGGCCTGGACGTAGGCGGCGAACGCCTTGGCCGTCTGGTCCGTGACCAGGTGGAGTGTCGGTGCGAGAACCAACCGGTACCCCGACAGCTCCATGTCGCCGGTCGGCGGCGGCAGCACGTCGACGGTGAGCCCGGCCGCCAGCAACGCTCGGTGCAGGGCGAGGGCGCGGTCGCGGTAGGTGACGTCGACCGAGGGGGTGGCGTCGCGCTCGGTGGCCCACCACGACTGCCAGTCGAACACCAGCGCGACGTCGGCCTGCACCGTGCTGCCGAGGACCGGCGCCAGCCGGGCCAGCGCCGCGCCGAGGTCCACGACCTCGCGCCACAGCCGGCTGTCGGTCCCCGCATGCGGCACCAGCGCGGAGTGGTACTTCTCGGCTCCCGCGCGGGACTGGCGCCACTGGAAAAACAGCGCGCCGTCTGCCCCCCGCGCCACGTGCTGCAGGCTGTTGCGCAGGGTCTCGCCGGGTCGCTTGGCGACGTTGCGGGGCTGCCAGTTGACGGCGCTGGTCGAGTGCTCCATCAGCAGCCACGGCCGCCCGCGGGCCAACCCCCGCGTGACGTCGGCGCAGAATGCCAGCTCGCGGTGGTTGTCGGGATCAGCCGCGAGCAGGTAGTGGTCGTTGCTGACCAGGTCGACCTCGCCGGCCCATCGCCAGTAGTCGACGACCTCGGTGTGCGCCATGAAGTTCGTCGTGACCGGCACGTCCGGTGTGAACCGGCGCAGCACGTCGCGCTCGGCCACAAAGCAGGCCAGGTGCTCGTCGGAGCTGAACCGGCGAAAGTCCAGCGCCTGGCCCGGGTTGCCGAAGGTCGGTGTCGACCGTGGTGGCAGCACCTGCGCGAACTCGCCGTAGCGCTGGGACCAGAACGACGTGCCCCAGGCGTCGTTGAGCGCGTCGATGTCGCCGTAGCGGTCGGCCAGCCAGGCGCGGAAGGCCGCCGCGCTGGTGTCGCACCAGCAGCAGGTGGTGTGGCAGGCGTACTCGTTGCCGACGTGCCACAGCGCCAGCGCCGGGTGCCCGGCGTAGCGATGGGCCAGCCGCTCGGCCAACACGGCGGCGCGCTCGCGAAAGACCGTCGAGCTGGGACAGTACGCCTGCCGGCTGCCGGGCCACTGGGGGTGACCGTCCTGGTCGACCGGCAGTGTGTCCGGGTGCAGCTGGGCCAGCCAGGGTGGGGGAGACGCGGTGGCCGTGGCCAGGTCGACGTCGATGTGTGCCTCGCCGAGCAGGTCGAGCACGCGGTCGAGCCACCCGAACTCGTACTCGCCCGGTCGCGGCTCGAGGTGCGCCCAGGAGAAGACCCCGACGGTCACCATCGTCACGCCGGCCGCCCGCATCAGCGCGACGTCCTCGGGCCAGACCTGCTCCGGCCACTGCTCGGGGTTGTAGTCGCCACCGAAGGCCATCCGTGCGGCCCGAGTCACCACGCCCGCCATGGGTGCACCGTGGACCCGCCTGGGCGCCAAGTCAACAGAGTCGAACATAGGAAGCGACCAGAGTTGTGTGAATCTACCGCGCTCCGGTCGCGACCGGACTGCCGGAATCGTCCAGTTTGGCGCGTGCTGGCTGAGCGGAGATTCGAAGGAAACAACACGGTAACAGGGGTTGACACGGATGGTCGGCCACCGGTGCAAGGGCCTACATCACATGTCGGATTGCGTTCGGATGTGTTTGGAACGCGGACCCTTTCTGTACGCCAGCCGTCACCCCTCCGCTGGGGGCCGCACCCTTGGAGCACCCACATGTCGCGACCTACCTCTCCCCTCTGGACTCCCGGGGCCGTCGCCCCACCGCTGTCTCGGCGCAACCTGCTGCGCGGCCTCGCCGTCGGCGGCGGGCTGGCGGCGTTCCCCGGCCTGGCAGCCTGCGGGGGCGACTCCGGCGGTGGCAGCGGCGGCGGTGGTGGCACCGCCACGTCACTCGGCTCGAACTTCTCCGACCAGGTGCCCCGGAAGGCCTTGAAGGACTCGCTCGACCTACGGCCTGGCCACTTCAGCTTCACGTTCAACCTGGCGCTGCTCATGTTGTTCACGGCCGGCAACCTGCTGCCGCAGCAGGTCATCATCACCCCGCTGTACCGGATGTACCTCGAACTGCCCGCGCCCTGGACCCAGTCCGGCGAGTGGGCCAACACCCAGTTCGGCGTGGTCATGATCCACATCGCCTTCCAGATGGGCTTCTGCACGTTCGTGATGAGCAGCTACATGAAGACGCTGCCGGTCGAACTCACCGAGGCCGCCCTGGTCGACGGCGCCAGCGTGTGGAGCCAGTTCTGGCGCGTCATCCTGCCGCTGTGCCGGTCCCCGCTCGCGGCCCTCGCGACGCTGGAGTTCACCTGGATCTACAACGACTTCTTCTGGGCGCTGGTGCTGATGATCGGCAACGGCAACGACCAACCCATCACCACCGCGCTGAACAGCCTCAATGGCACGTTCTTCACCAACGACAACCTGGTGGCTGCCGGCTCCATCATCACCGCGATCCCCACCATCATCGTCTTCGTCGCGCTGCAGAAGCACTTCGTCGGCGGTTTGACCATCGGTGCCAACAAGGGATGATGGCTGCGTGAGCGACGACCGCGCCCCGGTCCTGCTGCGTCGGGCCGGGGTCTCGGTCCTGCTCGCCGGTGGCGCGAACCTGCCCTGGGCGGTGCTGCACTGGGGTGCCGACGTGGGTGACCTGGACACCGATGAGCTGATCACCGCGGGCCGGCTGACCACGCCACACGTCCCGCACAGCGCGCTCGACCGCGCCGTGCGGGTCGGCCTGGTGCCCGAGTCGTCACGCGGGTGGACCGGGCGACCGGGCCTGGCCGGCCACCGCATCGACGGCCAGCGACCGACGCTGCCCCAGCTGGTGTTCGAGGACGTCGATGTGGCGGACGACGATCCGGCCGACTCGGCGGCATGCACCGTCCGGCAGCGCGACGTGCAGCTCGGGCTCGAGGTGACCACGACCGTCGAGTTGACCCCCCAGGGCGTCCTGCGGGTGCGGCACAGCCTGCGGAACGACGGCGACAGCCCGTACGCGCTGGCCGCGTTGCTGCCGTGCCTGCCGCTGCCGGGGCCGGCGGCCGAGCTGCTCGACCTCACCGGACGCTGGTGTCGCGAGCGCGCCCCGCAGCGGCGACTGCTGCAGCAAGGCGCCTGGGTGCGGGACTCGCGGCACGGGCGCACCGGGCACGACTCGTCGGTCCTGATGGCGGCGGGCACACCCGGTTTCGGGTTCGGTCACAGCCAGGTGTGGGCGGTGCACACCGCCTGGAGCGGCGACCACACCACCTGGGCGGAGCGGTTGCCGACCGGCGAGGCTGTCATCGGCGGCGGCGAGCTGCTCGAGTCCGGTGAGGTGGTGCTGGAGCCGGGCGAGACGTACTCCTCGCCCTACCTGTACGCCACCTGGTCCGGCACGGGGCTCGACGGCCTCACCGCTCGAATGCACGACCACCTGCGCGCCCGTCCGCAGCACCCCCGGCGCGCCCGCCCGGTGGTCCTCAACACCTGGGAGGCGGTGTACTTCGACCACGACCTCGCTCGGCTCACCCGCCTCGCCGACGCGGCCGCGGCGTTGGGGGTGGAGCGCTTCGTGCTCGACGACGGGTGGTTCGTCGGGCGCCGCGATGACCGTCGCGGCCTGGGTGACTGGACGGTGGACACCGAGGTGTGGCCGGACGGTCTGCACCCGCTGGTCGACCACGTCCGCGGGCTCGGCATGGAGTTCGGGCTTTGGGTCGAGCCCGAGATGGTCAACCGCGACTCCGACCTGGCGCGCGCGCACCCGGACTGGGTGCTCGGCGCGCACGACGAGGACCCGCCGAGCTGGCGGCACCAGCAGGTGCTCGACCTGACCGACCCCGCGGCGTACGTCCACGTGCGCGACGCCTTGCTGGCGCTGCTCGACGAGTACGACATCGGCTTCCTCAAGTGGGACATGAACCGCGACCTGATCGACACCGGCGGCGCCGTGCACGCGCAGACGCTCGCCGTCTACGCGCTGCTCGATGAGGTGCGAGGAGCCCACCCCCGGCTGGAGATCGAGAGCTGCTCCTCCGGCGGCGCCCGGGTCGACCTGGGCATCCTGCAACACACCGACCGGGTCTGGGCCAGCGACTGCAACGACGCGCTCGAGCGCCAGCACATCCAGCGGTGGACCGGCCTGGTGCTGCCACCAGAGCTGGTCGGGGCGCACGTCGGTCCGCCCGAGGCGCACACCACCGGCCGGGTGCACCGGCTGGCCTTCCGCGCCGCCACCGCGTTGTTCGGCCACTTCGGGATGGAGTGGGACGTCACGGGTCTCACCCCGGACGAGTCCGCCGAGCTGGCCGGCTGGATCGAGCTGTACAAGACCGAGCGGGACCTGCTGCACGCTGGTCGGGTCGTCCGCGGGGACCACCCCGACCCGTCGCTGTGGGTGCACGGCGTGGTGTCGACCGACCGTGACCGCGGCCTGTTCGCCCTGGTCGCCGTGGCGGCGTCGCCGCACGCGATTCCGCTGCTGGTGCAGCTGCCCGGTCTCGACCGTGACCGCCACTACGAGATCGAGGTGGTCGGCCCGCCGCCGGTGGAGTCGCCACCCCTGCTGCACCTGACCGGCTCCTGGACCGAGGGCGGGGCAGTCCGGATCGCCGGTTCGGTGCTGACCGAGGTCGGGCTCGCGCTGCCGACATTGGCACCGGAGTCCGCGCTGGTGCTGCGGGTGCGAGCAGTGGTAGACCCCTCTGCGTGAGCGACTACATCCGGCTGCACAACGGCGGCTATGCCGGCGCGGTCGACCCTCAGGGCGCCGCGCTGCGGAGCCTCACCCACGACGGCGCCGACCTGGTCGAACCGTCACGTGGCGTCGAGGGCAGCACCTTCGCGGGCGCGCTCTTGGCCCCGTGGCCCAACCGGATCGGCGACGCGACGTATGACTTCGACGGGGCGCAGCACCGGCTGCCGGTCAACGAGTCTCGTCGCGGACACGCGATCCACGGGCTGGCGTACGCGCTCGACTGGGACGTGCTGGAGACCTCGGCCGACAGCGTCCGGCTCGGCGTTCAGGTGCCGACGCAGCCGGGCTGGCCCTTTCGGCTGGCGCTGGCCGTGGAGTACCAGGTCAGTAGCGACGGGCTGACCGCGCGCCTGGCAGCGACCAACATCGGCGACACCCGGCTCCCCTATGGCTGTGGAACGCACCCATACCTGGTGTGCGGCGAAGGCACCGTCGACGACGCGGAGCTGACGCTGCCGGCGGCGACGCGGCTCGAGACTGACGACGCGATGTTGCTGGTCGGGTCGGCCCCCGTCGACCAGGTCGACGCCGACTTCCGCACGCCCACCGTTATCGGCGACCGGTTCCTCGACCATTGCTTCACCGACATCTCCACCGGCCCGCAGGGTGACGCGTGGGCGAGGCTGCGACGACCCGGTGGCCGCGGGGTGGCCATCGGCTGGGGGGCGTGGGCGCGGTGGGTGCAGGTGCACACCCCCGTGCGCTCGGTGCCGGCCGAGCACCGGCACAGCCTGGCGGTGGAGCCGATGAGCTGTCCCCCGGACGCCTTCCGGTCCGGCAGCGGCCTGGTTGTGCTCGCCCCGGGGGAGCGGCACGACGCCTGGTGGCGGATCACAGCTACGCTCGACGACATGTCGCATGCACGCGTCCAACCGTGAGCTCGGTCTGGCTGAACAGTTCCCTGGTCATCTTCCTGGTGATCTTGGGCGGGTTCTTCGCTGCGGCCGAGATCGCCCTCGTCTCGTTACGCGACAGCCAGATCCGTAACCTCGCCCAGCGCGGTCGGCGCGGGGCGGTCGTGGCGCGGGTGGCCGCCGACCCCAACCGCTTCCTGTCCGCGGTGCAGATCGGGGTCACGCTGATGGGCTTCTTGTCGGCGGCGTTCGGCGGCGCCACCTTGGCCGCCGAGCTGTCACCGCCGCTCGAACGGCTGGGACTGTCCGAGCCGCTGGCCGACCTGCTGGCGCTCGTGGCTGTCACCCTGGTCATCGCCTACGTCTCGATCGTGCTGGGCGAGCTGGTCGCTAAGCGGCTGGCGCTGCAGCGCGCGGAGGGCACCGCGCTGCTGCTGGCGCCCGTCGTGGACAAGATCGCCACCGCGGTGCTGCCGGTCATCTGGCTGCTGGGCAAGTCCACCGACCTGGTGCTGCGGCTGCTGGGCGGCGACCCGGGCGCCCAGCGCGAGCAGATGAGCGACGAGGAGCTGCGCGAGCTCGTCAGCACGCACGAGACCCTGACCGCTGAGGAACGCCGCATCGTCGAGGAGGTGTTCGAGGCCGGCGACCGGCAGATCCGGGAGGTGATGATCCCGCGCACCGAGGTGGACTTCATCGACGCCTCGATGCCGGTGCCCAAGGCGGTGGCACTGGCCGCCGAGCGACCGCACTCGCGCTACCCGGTGATCCGGGGCTCGTCGGACAACGTGGTGGGCTTCCTGCACGTGCGCGACCTCTACCAGAACGGCGGCAACGGGCGTTCGCAGCGGGTCGGTGAGCTCACCCGCAACACCTTGATGCTCCCCGGCACCCGCGGGGTGTTGCCGGCCTTCGCCGACATGCGTCGCGATCGGGTGCACCTGGCGATCGTCCTCGACGAGTACGGCGGCACTGCGGGCATCGTCACGATGGAGGATCTGGTCGAGGAGCTGGTCGGAGACATCCGCGACGAGTACGACGAGGACGAGCCGAACAGCCGCCGGCTGGTCGGCGGCGAGATCGAGGTCGACGGGCTGCTCAACCTCGACGACTTCGCCGACGAGACCGGGCTCGAGCTGCCGGACGGCCCGTACGAGACCGTCGCCGGCTACATCACCTCGTGCCTCGGCCGGCTGCCCACCACCGGTGACGAGTGCGAAGTCGACGGGCACCAGCTGCTGGTGGTGGCCATGGACAGCCGTCGCATCGAGCGGGTGCGCGTGAGCGTTCCCGGTGCGGCCGACGGTGACCAGCATCCCGAGGAGCGGCCGGGCGGGCAGCCCCCCGCCAGCGACTGAGACCGCCCGGCCCCGCACTCGGTTCCGCAGGCACTCAGCCGCCGACCGAACGGGTGCTTGGTGCACCGAGTGGTGCGCTCACCCACGCCTACGCCGGTGGCCTGCCCGTGCGGCCGGCACGCCGCCACCGCCGGGGACGCTGGCACAATCGTGACCATGCCCGACCGGTCCAGCCTGCCCCGCGTGTTCTCTGGCATCCAGCCGACGGCCGACTCCGTCCACGTCGGCAACTACCTGGGCGCGCTGCGGCAGTGGGCGAGCCTGCAGGCCGGCCATGATGCGTACACCTGCGTCGTCGATCTGCACGCCATCACCGTGCCGCAGGACCCGGCGCTGCTGAGCGAGCGCACCCACCGGGCCGCCGCGCAGGTGATCGCGGCCGGGATCGACCCGGACCGCTCGACGCTGTTCGTGCAGAGCCACGTTCCGGCGCACACCCAGCTGCAGTGGGTGCTGGGGTGCCTGGCCGGCTTCGGTGAGGCGAGCCGGATGACCCAGTTCAAGGACAAGAGCACCCGCGGTGGCAGCGACGGCGCCTCGGTGGGGCTGTTCACCTACCCGGTGCTGCAGGCCGCCGACATCTTGCTGTACCAGGCCGACAAGGTGCCGGTGGGCGAGGACCAGCGCCAGCACCTCGAGCTGACCCGAGCCCTGGCCGGTCGCTTCAACCAGCGCTTCGGTGCGACGTTTCGCATGCCGGCTGCCTACATCGTCAAGCAGACCGCCAAGATCCTCGACCTGCAGCACCCCGACAAGCAGATGAGCAAGAGCATCGCCGGGCCGGGCTGCCTGTTCCTCCTCGACGATCCAGCCGTCAACGCCAAGAGGGTGCGCGCTGCGGTCACCGACTCCGAGCGAGAGGTGCGCTACGACCCGGTCGAGAAGCCGGGTGTTTCCAACCTGCTCACGATCCACTCCGAGCTGTCGGGCACGCCGGTGGACCAGCTGGAGCGGGATTTCGCGGGCCGCGGCTACGGCGACCTCAAGAAGGAGGTGGCCGAGGTCGTCGTCGACTTCGGCGCCGGTTTCCGGGACCGCGCGACGCAGCTGCTGGACGACCGCGCCGAGCTCGACCGGCTGCTCGCTCGCGGTGCCGAGCGTGCCGGCGAGGTGGCCGAGGCCACCCTGGCGCAGGTTTACGACCGGGTCGGCTTCGTAGCCCCGCCCAGCTGATCGCGTGCCCCGGTGCTCCGGGTGCTGCGCGCAGTGGCTGGTTAGGGTTCGTGCATGCCAACGATCGGGGTGGCCATTGCGGTTCCCGAGCCGTACGCCACGCAGTTGCGCGGGCAGCGTGAGTCGTTCGGTGACCGGCAGGCGGTGACCATCCCGACGCACATCACGCTGGTGCCACCGACCCGGGTCGATGCGGGCACCCTCGACGTGGTCGAGGAGCACCTGGTGGGTGTCGCCGCCCGGCACCAGCCGTTCGAGGTCCGGCTGCGAGGGACGGGCACGTTCCGGCCGGTGTCTCCGGTGGTCTTCGTCGCGGTCGCGGCCGGCATCACCGAGTGCGAGCTGCTCGCCCAGGACGCGCGCACCGGTCCGCTCGACCTACGCCTGGAGTTTCCCTACCACCCGCACGTCACGGTGGCGCATGACATCGACGAGAGCGGTCTCGACCGTGCCTTCGACGCGCTGGTGAGCTACGAGTGCGACTTCGCCGTCGACGCCTTCGGGCTGTACGTGCACGTGGACGGTGCTGGCTGGCGCCGGCACCGGGCGTTCCGGCTCGGCGGTGACGCCCGGTGAGCGCGGTCGTCGAGAAGGTCAAGGGCGGCGCCGAGACCGCGAAAGAGCGCATGCCGCTGGCCGAGCACCTGGTCGCGATGGTCCAGCACTACGGCCGGGTGGACGGCTCGGTGCTGGCGGGCGGGGTGACGTACTTCGCGTTCCTGTCGTTCTTCCCGCTGCTGGCGCTGGGGTTCGCCGCCGTCGGCTTCGTGTCCGGGATCGTGCCCGCCGTACGTGGCCAGCTGTCCGATGCCCTGGTGCAGGCCTTTCCCGGGATCGTGCAGAACAGCTGCGCCGAGGACCAGCCGGGGTGCATCGCGCTCAGCACCTTCGAGGACGCGGCGGGTGCCGCCTCGATCATCGGCGCCGTCGCGCTGCTCGTCGTCGGGCTCAACTGGTTGTCGGCCCTGCGCTCGTCGCTGGCCGACGTGTTCGGCATCCCGCCGCACGAGCGACGCAACTTCGTGGTCGGCAAGGCCATCGACCTGGGTGCGCTGATCGTGCTCGGCCTCACGCTGGTCGTCTCGGTGGCCGTCTCCAGCATTGTGGCCACGCTGGTGCCGGCGGTGGTCCGCGCGCTCGGCCTGGGCGGCGTGCCCGGCATGTCCTTGCTCTTCGGCCTGCTGGGGCTGCTGCTCGGAGTGGCCTCCAGCACGCTGCTGTTCCTCGTGCTGTTCCGGCTGCTGGCTGCCGACGCCGACATCGACCCACGCGACCGGCGCAACGCCGCGATCGTGGCCGGGGTCGGCTTCGAGGCGCTGAAGCTCGCCGCCGCCACCTTGGTGTCGCTCACCCTCGGCAACCCTGCCTTCGCCACCCTCGGGGTCGCGCTGGTGCTGCTGGTCTGGATGAACTACTTCTCGCGGCTGGTGCTGTACGCCGCGTCCTGGGCGGCCGTGGCCACCGACGTGCACGAGGCGCGTGCGGAACGCTCCGACGGTGCCACCGTCGATGAGCTGCCGACCGCGCCGCTGCCCGGTGAGGTGTCGGTGCCCCCCGGCGCCGATCTGGCCGCCGCGCCCGCATCCGACGAGGTCGGCGCGTTCGTACGCGGGCTCGGCGTCGGTGCCGTCGCAGTCGCCGCCGCCTGGGCGCTGGCCCGGGGCCGGCGCCCGCGGCGCCCACCTGAACCTCCTGGATGGCCTGCTGCCGAACGGCATGCTCAGCGAGGTTGCGGTGCAGCTGCAGCATGGCGCTGACCGATGCCGTCCAGGGGTAGGTCTCGGCGCGCTCGCGAGCCGCGCGACGCACCCGCTCGCGGTCGTGCCGGGCCAGCGCCAGCACCGCGGCCGCCAGCTGAAGGGGGTCCGGTGGTGCCCAGGCGCCGCAGCGCTTGTCCACCAGCTCGCGGGCGCCACCGCGGTCGGCGGTCACCACCGGCACTCCGCAGGCCAGCGCCTCCAGCACCGCGAGCCCGAAGGTCTCACCGGGGCAGACCGACAGTGCCGCGTCCGCAACGCTGATGCGGGCGGCCAGCGCGGAGCGCTCGGGCAGGTGACCGTGGAAGCGCACCGGTGCGCCGGCGGCGAGCTCCTCCAGCTCGCGGCGGTGCGGCCCGTCGCCGTAGACGTCGAGCCGCACCGGTACGCCGTCGTGGTGGAGTGCCAGCGCGGTCCGCATGGCCAGGTGCGGGCTCTTCTCCCGCGACAGCCGGCCGACGTGCACCAATCGCAGCACGCCGTCATCGCGCGACTGCCGGTGGTTCGCGGGCCGGAAGGTGTCCAGGTCGACGCCGAGCGGCTCTTGGTGCAGCTTGTCGCGGGTGGCCTGGGGATACTCCGCGGCCGACCAGGTGGCGCACCGAGTTGGTGACGCCGTTGATGTGGGGGAGGAAGGACTCGGTGACGATGGCGACCCGCAGCCGGCTGTCCACGGCCCTCACCGTCACCGCGGCGGATGTCGACATGCCCAAGTACAGGAAAATGTCGGGCGAATGCCGGGTGAGTTCGCCGGTGGACCTCCCTCACTGGTCAGCTGCGACATCTGCACCCGCCGAAAGTTGTCGTACCTGACCACACTGGGTCGGAGGGAGTGCGTCCGACGCGCCTCACGGCGGTGCTGCCCGATCGCTAGCCTGTGCTGGCATGAGGACCCAGTGATGAGCAACACCGAGTCGGGGCTGCCGTTCGAGCCCGTGTATGGCCCCGCCGCGCTGGCCGGCTGGGATCCCGGCGCCCAGCTGGGCGAGCCGGGCGAGTTCCCCTACACCCGCGGCGTCTACCCGACGATGTACACCGGACGACCGTGGACGATGCGTCAGTACGCGGGCTTCGGCACCGCCGCGGAGTCCAACGCCCGCTACCATCAGCTGATCAGCCACGGCACGACCGGGCTGTCGGTCGCCTTCGACCTGCCCACCCAGATGGGCTACGACTCCGATGCGCCGCTGGCCGGCGGCGAGGTCGGCAAGGTGGGCGTGGCCATCGACTCCATCGACGACATGCGGATCCTGTTCGACAAGATCCCGCTCGGCGAGGTGTCCACCTCGATGACGATCAACGCCCCCGCGGCCCTGCTGCTGCTGCTGTACCAGCTGGTCGCCGAGGAACAGGGGGTCGATGCTGCGGCGCTCACCGGAACCATCCAGAACGACGTGCTCAAGGAGTACGTCGCCCGCGGCACCTACATCTACCCGCCGGCGGAGTCGCTGCGGCTGGTGACCGACATCTTCCGCTACTGCGGCGAGGAGCTGCCGCGGTGGAACACCATCTCGATCTCCGGCTACCACATGGCCGAGGCGGGTGCGACGCCCGCGCAGGAGATCGCCTTCACGCTGTCCAACGGCATCGAGTACGTCCGGGCCGCGGTCGCCGCCGGCCAAGACGTCGACCGCTTCGCCCCCCGGCTGGCGTTCTTCTTCGTCTCCCGGACCAGCCTGCTGGAGGAGGTGGCCAAGTTCCGGGCCGCCCGGCGCATCTGGGCCCGGCTGATGCGCGACGAGTTCGGCGCGACCAACCCCAAGGCGCTGATGCTGCGTTTCCACACCCAGACGGCGGGTGTGCAGCTGACCGCCCAGCAGCCGGAGGTGAACCTGGTGCGGGTTGCGGTGCAGGCGCTGGCCGCGGTACTCGGTGGCACCCAGTCGCTGCACACCAACGCCTTCGACGAGGCGATCGCGCTGCCGAGCGAGAAGGCCGCCCGGCTGGCGCTGCGCACCCAGCAGGTGCTCGCCTATGAGACCGACGTCGCCAAGACCGTCGACCCCCTCGCCGGCTCTTACGCGGTGGAGGCGCTCACCGACCAGGTCGAGGAGGCAACCCGAGAGCTGATGGGGCGGGTGGCGGACCTCGGCGGCGCTGTGCAGGCCATCGAGCGCGGCTTCCAGAAGAACGAGATCGAGAAGTCCGCCTATGCCATCGCCACCGACATCGACGCCGGCGAGCGGGTTGTCGTGGGCGTCAACAGATACCGCTCGGAGACCGAGGAGCCGTACGAGCTGCTGCGCAGTGACCCGACGCTCGAGGCCCAGCAGGCCGAGCGGCTGGCCGCCCTGCGCGCCGACCGGGACGACGACGCGGTGCAACGGCAGCTGGCGGCGCTGCGCGACCATGCGTCCAAGCCCGGCGGGCACGACACCAACGTGCTGTACCCGATGAAGGAGGCGCTGCGGGCGCGCGCCACGGTGGGCGAGGTGTGCGACACCCTGCGCGAGGTCTGGGGCGTCTACTCCCCGCCGGACGCCTTCTGAGCCCCGAGCGACCGCGGCCGGCGATCGTCCCCGAGACCGCCCGGGTGGCGGTCGCGGTGGCCTTCGTGCTCAACGGGGTGGCGATGGCCGCGCTGCTGTCGCGCGTGCCCGCCGTGCGCGACACGTTGGCGCTGTCGGCAGCCGACCTGGGGCTCCTGCTGCTGGCCCTGTCGGCGGGCACGCTGACGGCGCTGCCGCTGTCCGGTGTGGTGGTGGACCGGTTGGGGGCCGGCCGCACCGTGCTGGCCGCCGCGCTCGTCGTGACCGCCGGCTTCGGCGTTCTCGGCGTCGGGCTGACGCTCACCTCCACGCCCGTGGTGGCGGTCGGGCTGGCGGTTTACGGAGCGGGGACGAGCTCGTGGGATGTGGCGATGAACGTCGAGGGGGCGGCGGTGGAGCGCCGGCTGGGACGCACCCTGATGCCGCGGCTGCACGCCGGCTTCAGCGTCGGCACGGTGGCCGGCGCCCTGTTTGGTGCGGCCGCCGCACGGGCCGGGATGCCGCTGCAGGTACAGCTCGCCCTGATCGGACCCGGCTGCCTGCTCGGGGCCGCCCTGGCCGTCGGCCGCTTCCTGCCCGCGGGCAGAGCCCCGTCGTCGGCCGAGTCGGTCGTCCGCGGCGTGTCCTGGGCCTGGCGCGAGTCGCGAACCCTGCTGATCGGGCTGCTGGTGTTCGCCTTCGCGTTGACCGAGGGGATCGCCAACGACTGGTTGGCGCTGGCCCTGGTGGACGGGCACGACCGGTCGGAGGCGGTGGGTGCACTGGGCTACGGCACCTTCGCCGCTTCGATGACGGCGGGCCGCCTCGTCGGCGGCAGCCTGCTGGACCGGCTGGGCCGGGTGCCGGTGCTCCGCGGCACCGCGCTGCTCGCGCTGGTCGGCGTCAGCGTCGTCGTGGTCGCCGGTCCGTTGGGCTGGGTCTTGTTGGGCGCCGTCTGCTGGGGAGTTGGCGCCTCGCTCGGCTTTCCGGTCGGCATGAGCGCGGCCGCCGACGAGCCCGCCCGGGCCGCAGGGCGGGTCGCCGTCGTGAGCTCGATCGGCTACACCGCGTTCCTCGCGGGCCCGCCGCTGGTCGGCTTCCTGGCCGACGGCTTCGGCCTGCTGCGCGGCCTGCTCGTCGTCACGGTCGCAGCCGGTGTCGGTGCGGTGGCTGCCGCCGCCGCCCGCGCGCCGCTCCACGTCAACGAGCCGTTCGGCCGATAGCGTGATGGGCGTATCCCCTTCACGGTACGAGGGGGGCCGACGACGAGGGAGATGGCCATGAGCGACAAGGACCCGTACGGCGACCAGCCGCCGTCCTATGGCTGGGCGCCGCAGCCCGGGGACGAGCAGTCGCAGGCCGGTGGCGAGCAGCAGCCGCCGCCCTACGGCGACGAACCGGCGTCCTACGGCGACCAGCCGACCTCCTACGGCGACCAGCCGACCTCCTACGGCGACCAGCCGGCGTCCTACGGCGGGCAGCCCCCGCAGTACGGCGGTCCGCCCCCGCCCGGCGGCGGCAACGGCCCAACGTCTGGTGGGCAGGGCAGCGCCGCCGACGACGCCAAGGGTTTCCTGGGCGCCCTGTTCGACTTCTCCTTCACCCACTTCGTCACGCCCAAGATCGTCAAGGTGGTCTACATCCTGGCGACCGTGGTGCTGTCGCTGGGTCTTCTGTTGTTGGTCATCTCCGCCTTCACCCAGAGCGTCGGCTTCGGAATCGCTCTGTTGGTGATCGCCCCGATCGGCTTCCTGGTCTACCTGGCGCTGATCCGGATGACGCTCGAGTTCTACTTCGCGCTCGTGCGGATGAGCGAGGACATCCACCAACGTCTGCCCCGCTGATCGCGGCCGGCGGTCTACGCTGGACAGATGCCCTCCGCGCCCGCCGGCCAGTCCGACCTCGTGGCGCACCTGGTTGGTGAGCTCGACGACCGCGTCCGCGAGCTGGCCGCGTTCCGCCGCGACCTGCACGCCCATCCCGAGCTGGCCTGGCAGGAGGGGCGCACGACCGACGTGATCGCCGCGCGCCTCGAGGCCGCCGACCTCGCCGTCAAGCGGCTGGACACCAGCGGTCTGGTCGCCGAGGTGGGGCCGGATCACGGCCCGGTGGTCGCCCTGCGCGCGGACCTCGATGCGCTGGCCGTGCCCGACACGACCAGCGACCCGTGGCGGTCGTCGGTGCCCGACATCGCACACGCCTGCGGGCACGACGTGCATGCCGCGGCCTTGACGGGCGCGGGTGTGGCCCTGGCGGCCGTGCACGCGAACCACCGGCTGCCGGCGCGGGTGCGGCTGCTGTTCCAACCCGCCGAGGAGGTGATGCCCGGCGGGGCCAAGGCGCTGATCGCGGCCGGCGCGCTCGAGGGGGTCGAGCGCATCTACGCGCTGCACTGCGACCCCACCCTCGACGTCGGCCAGGTCGGGCTGCGGGTCGGCCCGCTCACCGGCGCCTCCGACGCGATCACGATAACCCTGGCGGGCCGCGGCGGTCACACCTCGCGACCGCATCTGACCGAGGACCTCACGTTCGCGCTCGGTGTGCTGGTCACCCAGCTGCCGTCCGCGCTGTCCCGCCGCCTCGACCCCCGCGCCGGCGCCAGCCTGGTCTGGGGCGCGCTGCACGCCGGCGACGCGCTCAACGTGATCCCTGCTCGTGGCCGGCTCGGCGGCACGCTGCGGATGCTCGACGCGAGCGCGTGGCACGACGCCGAGCACCTGGTGCGCCGGCTGGTGCGTGACCTGGCCGCGCCGTACGGAGTCACCACCGACGTCGACTACGTCCGTGGGGTGCCGCCGGTGGTCAACGACAAGCAGGCCACCGGTGAGCTGGGCCAGGCGGTGGCGGCCACCTTGGGCCAGGCCGCGCTCGTGCCCACCAGCCAGAGCCTGGGCGGTGAGGACTTCGCCTGGTACGTCGAGCACGTGCCCGGTTCGATGGGCCGCCTCGGCACCCGCACCCCCGGCGGGCCGACCTACGACCTCCATCAGGGCGACCTGCGGATCGACGAGCGGGCCACCGTCGTGGCCGCGAAGGTGCTCGCCGCGGCGGCGGTGTCGATGCCGATCACGTAACGATCTGCCGGGGTGTGGGCGGACCGGTCACGGCCCGTCAGCCCGGCCTCCTAGGATGCTGGAAACTTCCCTCCGCCAGGGGGGTGCGCAACCTCAGGAGGAACTGTGCGTCTCAGGGCACGCTTCATCGTCGGCCTCAGCGCGGCGGCTCTCGTACTGGCCGGCTGCGCCGGCAGCGACTCCGGCGGCGGCAGCAGCAGTGACGGCGGCGGCTCCGGCGAGACCGAGGGGAGCAGCGCCGATGTCTGTGAGAGCGCCGATGGCGACGGTCCCAAGATCGGCCTGGCCTACGACGTGGGCGGGCGCGGGGACCAGTCCTTCAACGACTCCGCGTACGCCGGGCTCAAGCAGGTCGTCACCGACCTCGACGGCAGCTGCACCGAGGCCGAGGCGCAGAACGGCGAGGACGAGGCGGCCCGTGAGGAGCGGCTGCGCCAGCTCGCCGAGGCCGGACACGAGACCATCGTCGCGGTTGGCTTCATCTACGGTTCGTCGGTCTACACGGTGGCGCCGGACTACCCCGACGTGAACTTCGGCATCATCGACGGGGCACCGCCGGAGGGAGTCGATCTGCTCCCCAACGTCGCCAACATCGGCTTCGCTGCCAACCAGGGATCGTTCCTGGTCGGTGCTGCCGCGGCCCTGACCACCGAAACCGACACGGTGGGTTTCGTCGGCGGCCTGGACATCCCGCTGATCCAGGACTTCGAGCTCGGCTACGAGGCCGGCGTGCAGGAGATCAACCCCGACATCGAGCTCCTGAGCCAGTACCTCTCCGAGGACGACGCCGCCGCCGGCTTCGAGAACCCGACCGCCGGCAAGACCGCCGCCACCGGCATGTACGACACGGATGCCGATGTGGTCTTCCACGCCGCCGGCAAGTCCGGTCTCGGCGTCTTCGACGCTGCCGTGGCTGCCGGTGACGGCAACTGGGCGATCGGGGTCGACTCCGATCAGTACCTGACCGCCAGCCAGGAGCAGCAGTCGCACATCCTCACCTCGATGCTCAAGCGGGTCGATGTCGGCGTGGTCGAGTACGTCACCGGGGTCGCGGAGGCCGGTGACGGCGGGGAGGCGCCGAACGGCTTCGTCACCTACGACCTGGCCAGCGATGGCGTGGGTTACGCGACCTCCGGCGACTTCCTGTCGCAAGACGTCATCGACCAGCTCGAGGAGCTCAAGCAGCAGATCGTTGACGGCGACATCAAGGTGCCGTCCGCGTTCGAGTGACTCCGAGCACGGGCAGGTCGACGACTGCGGAGGACCGATGAGCACGACGACGACAGCGACGGCTGCCGTCCGTCTGGCCGGCATCGCCAAGCGCTTCCCCGGGGTCGTCGCCAACC
>JBBSNM010000003.1:0-64836 GCA_038232655.1 Propionibacteriales bacterium
CGCGCCACGTAAACGTGGCGGAGCGACCCCTTACGGGGCGTGCGCGCCACGCAAAGGCATGGCTGGCCACGTTTACGTGGCGCGCGTAGCCCGGGTCAGCTGAGCTCGACGCGGTCGAAGGACGTGGTGGTGAGGCGGACGCGGACGTCCAGCTCGTCGCCCGGCTCGGGCACGGTGACGCCGGCGGGCACGAACAGCAGGCTGACCTGCATGTGCGGGGGCTCGACGAACCAGCGCTGGCGCCCGTCGACGACGTACGGCGACAGCGCCTGCCCGGCCGCCTCCAGCCCGCCCTTGGCCAGCGCCACCGCGCGCTGGCGCGCCGACCCGGCCGTTGCCGGTGCCTCCAGGGCGACCCCGTGCGCGGTGCCGCCCGCGACGACCAGCAGGTGCCCGGCGCGGGGCAGGGGCCGCTGCCGGTAGCCGACCCGCTGACCGCGCGCCACCGGGTGCCGGTCGAGCACGGTCGCGCGCACCTGCAGGGCGTCGCGGTCACCCAGCCACAGCGCGGTGCCGACCCGCGGTCGCACCCGCAGTCCCGGCCGCTGCGCGCGCAGCCGTGCGACCTGCGGCGGGTCGAGGTGTGAGACCCACACCGTGTCCGTGTCGAGCCGGGACGCCGCCAGCACCGCCGCCCAGTGCTCGGCCTCCGGTTCGCGGTCGGCGGCCAGCGGCAGGTGCAGCGCCAGCCCTTCGAGTCGCAGCCGGCCGGCTCGCACCAGCCCCGCGGCTGCGGCCAACTCGTGGCGGGTCATGCCGTGCCGCGTCATCGAGGTCAGCGCCTCGACCACTACCCGCGCACCGGGGCGCTGCGCGCCCAGCGCCCCCAGGTCGTCGAGGCGCCCGACCGTGTGCAGCACGCGGTCGTCGCCGGCCGCGTGGACTGCCGGGCCGGTGAGGAACGGCCGCCACGGCGACATGACCAGCACGTCGCCACCGAAGCGCGACAGCAGGCCGGGCACCTCCTCGTACGTCCCGGCGGCAACCGTGTCCACGCCCGCCGCGGCCCCCAGCCACTCGGCCCGGCGCGCCAGGCTGGCCAGCCCGAAGCCGTACCCGTTGCCCTTGGTGACCGGCACGACCCCCTGGCCGATGGCGCCGTCGCCCGGCACGCCGTACGCCTCCGCGGTGCGGCGCAGGTGCCCGCGCCAGCGGTCGCCGTCGACGCGCAGTGTCAGCGGCACGTGGTCACCGTCGCCGCAGGTAGAGGTCGAAGGCGCGGTACAGCAGCGGGTTGAGCGGCAGGTCCCACTCGCCGGCGTACTCGACGGCCTGGCCGCCGGTGCCCACCTTGAACTGCACCAGCCCGACGTGCGGGTCGTCGGCGTCCAGGGTGTCGGTGATGCCGCGCAGGTCGTAGACGGTTGCGCCGGCGTCGCGGGCGGCGCGCATCATCTGCCACTGCACCGCATTGGAGCCGCGGACCTCGCGCTTGGCGGTCGACGACGCGCCGTACGAGTACCAAGCGTGCTCACCGACCTGCACCAGCGTGGTGGCTGCCACGAGGTCGCCTTCGTGCTCGCCGAGGTAGAGCCGGAGCCGGTCGGGGTCCTCGGCGGTGAGCGCGTCCCACATCAGCTGGAAGTACGCCAGCGGGCGCGGGGTGAAGCCGTCCCGCTCCGCGGTCTCGGCATACAGGGTGTGGAAGGCGGCCAGGTCGTCGCGGCCGCCGACGCGCACCGCGACGCCCTCCTTGGCAGCCTTCTTGATGTTGCGGCGCCACTGTTGGTTCATGGCCTTCAGCAGCGCGTCCTCGTCGCGGTCGGCCATCGGCACCTGGAAGACGTACTGCGGCTGGCCGGCGGTGAACCCGCCACCGGCCGCTGCCTGCGGCCGCCAGCCGGTCGCCCGCAGGTGCTCGACAACGGCCGTGCCGCGCTCGTCGGTCGAGTCGGCGGGCACGTCGCCGAGCCGGTCGAGCACCGGATCGGCGATCGCGGCTTTGACCGTGGCCGCCTCCCAGCGGCGTACGGCGACCGGCGGGCCCATCCGCACGGCGAACGCCTTGCGCGCCTTGAGGTGCTCGACCATCGGGTCCAGCCAGGCGGCGAGTCCGCCCGACTCCGCGGCGCCCGCCCAGTCGATGACCGGCCCCTCGGGCAGGTACGCCAGCGTGCGGCCGATCTTGGGCAGCGACCGGTGCAGGACCAGCCCCACCCCCACCAGCCGGTCGCCGTCGAACCAGCCGAGGGACTCGGTGCGCCAGTCGGTCTTGACCCGCCCCCACGCCGGCGTCTGCAGAAAGCTTGCCGCCGGCAGCGTGCGCAGGTGGGCCGCGTGGGTGGCTGCGTCGACCGTGTGGACGCCGAGGGAGGGGGAGGTCACGCACAGCGAGGCTAGCGGAGATGCCTCGGCCGGCCGGTGCGCAGCCCGCGCCTCGCCAGCCTCAGACGCGCTCGCGCAGCCAGCCGATGTCGGCACCCTGGCCGTCGGCGGCGCCCGGCGTCTCACAGACCACCGGGGCTCCGGCGGCGCGCACGGCGGCGACCAGGTCGTCGGGGTCGACCTGCCCCCGCCCGAGGTTGGCGTGCCGGTCGGCGCCGGAGTCGAAGGCGTCGCGGCTGTCGTTGGCGTGCACCAGGTCGATGCGCCCGGTGATCGCCAGCACCTGTTCGACCGCCGACGACACCTCGATGCCACCGGCGTGCGCGTGGCAGGTGTCGAGGCAGAAGCCCACCCGGCCGGCGCCCACCGGATCGCCATCGGCGTCGCTCACGGCCTGCCACAGCCGTTCGAAGCGCTCGAGCCGGCGTGCCATCGCGTTGTCGCCGCCGGCGGTGTTCTCGATCAGCAGCGGCACCGTAAGGTCGGCCCGCTCCACGCACTTCGTCCAGTTATCGAAGCCCACCTGCGGGTCGTCGCCGGCCAGCACGTGCCCCCCGTGCACGATCACCCCCCGCGCGCCAACCTCGGCGGCCAGGTCGATGGTCTGCTGCAGCAGCTTGCGGCTGGGGATGCGGATGCGGTTGTTGCTCGTGGCTACGTTCAGCACGTACGGCGCGTGCACGTAGATGTCGACGTCGGCGGCCGCCGCGTCGGCGCGCAGGCCGCCCGCGCCGCCCGCGTAGGCGACGGTCGGCTTCTTCCAGCCCTGCGGGTCGCCGAGGAAGTGCTGCACCAGGTCGGCACCGCGGGCGGCCGCCTCGGCGAGCGGGTCGGTCTGGTCGACGTGGGCGCCGATGCGCAGCGTGCTGGCCATGGCTGCACCCTAGGAGGCGCTGTCGACGGGGAGAAAACCGTTCGCCTGGTCGTCGCGTCGAGGCACTACGGTGGGCGCGGGGAGCGGGGCGGTCGAGCACACGACTGCGGGGAGGGGACCCATGTCGCAAGACACCACGGCGGCGTTGGAGACCAAGACGGCGTCCGGCGCCGCGGCGAGCGCGCGCGAGCTGAGCAAGGTCTACGGCAGCGGGCAGACCGAGGTACGCGCGCTCGACGACGTGTCGGTCGACTTCTGGCGCGGGCAGTTCACCGCGGTGATGGGCCCGTCAGGCTCCGGCAAGTCGACCCTCATGCACTGCATGGCGGCGTTGGACACCGTCACCAGCGGCACCGTGCACGTGGGCGACACCTCACTCGCCGGGCTGTCCGACAAGGCGTTGACCGCGCTGCGCCGCGACCAGGTCGGGTTCGTCTTCCAGGCGTTCAACCTGGTGCCGACGCTGACCGCGCACGAGAACATCACGCTGCCGCTGTCGATCGCCGGCCGCAAGCCCGACCGGGACTGGTACGACACGGTGGTTGCAGCGGTCGGTCTCGGTGACCGGTTGGGCCACAAGCCGACCGAGCTGTCCGGCGGCCAGCAGCAGCGGGTGGCCTGCGCCCGCGCGCTGATGAGCCGGCCGGCCATCGTGTTCGCCGACGAGCCGACCGGCAACCTCGACTCCGCCGCCAGCGACGAGGTGCTGGGCTTCCTGCGTCGCAGCGTCGACGAGTTCGACCAGACGATCGTGATGGTCACCCACGACCCGACCTCGGCCGCCTGGACCGACCGGGTCGTGTTCCTCGCCGACGGCCGGGTCGTGGACGAGCTGCGCGCCCCCACCGCCGACTCGGTGCTTGAGAAGATGAAGGCCTGAGGATGCTGCGGGCCGCCTGGCGCAACCTGCTCGCACGCAAGCTTCGCCTGCTGCTCAGCACGTTCGCGATCGTGCTCGGTGTCGGCTTCGTCGCCGGCACCTCGGTGTTCACCGCCACGCTCGGCGACTCGTTCGACTCCATCGTCGACGCCTCCGTGGGCGAGGTCATCGTCCGCCCGGAGACCACGAGCGACCAGGACGCGCGGTTCGAAGGCTTCGACGCGCGGACCCTGCCCGGCGGGCTCGTCGACCAAGTGGGCGACGCCGAGGGGGCGGCCCGGGCCGACGGCAACCTCAACGTCCCGGGTGTGTTCGTCGTCGACACCGACGGCCAGGTCGTCGGCGGCCAGGGTGCGCCCGGTTTCGGCCTGAACTTCAACGACGCCCCCAACGCCGCCGGTGAGACCCCCGGTGCGCTCACCGCGGGCCGGACCCCCGAGGGGCCGGACGAGATTGCCCTCGACGTCGGCACCGCCGAGCGAGCGGGCTACGACATCGGTGACACCGTTCCGATCGTCACCGCCGGCACCCGGGCCAAGCTCGAGGCAGAGCTGGTCGGCACCTACGAGTTCAGGGCCGGGCTGAACGGTGCCACGCTGACCTTCTTCGACACCGAAGCCATGCAGCAGATCTTCTTCGACGGCGCGGACGTCTACACCGACATCTGGGTCTCCGGCGCCGGCGACACGTCCCAGGACGAGCTACGCGACGCCGTCGCCGCGGACCTGCCCCCAGACGTCGAGGCGCTCACCGGTGACGCTGCCGCCGAGGAGCAGAAGGACGCCATCGGCCAGGTGCTGCAGTTCATCAACACCTTCCTCTACGTCTTCGTGGTCGTGGCGCTGGTCGTCGGCTCGTTCCTCATCGTCAACACGTTCTCGATCCTGGTCGCCCAGCGGGCCCGCGAGCTGGCCCTGCTGCGTGCCCTCGGTGCGTCCCGGCGCCAGCTGCGCCGGCTGGTGCTGCTGGAGGCGTTTGCGATCGCCCTGGTCGGCTCCACCATCGGCATCGGGGTGGGCTTCCTCATCGCCGGCGGCATCAAGGCGATCTTCGGCGCGATCGGGCTCGACCTGTCCGAGTCGCCGCTGGTGTTCACCCCGACGACGCTGCTGTGGTCGTACGGCGTGGGCATCGGCGTCACCATGGTCGCGGCCTACCTGCCGGCCAGACGGGCGGCCAAGGTGGCGCCGGTGGAGGCGCTGCGCGACGGGGTCGCCATGCCCGAGACCACGATCCGCCGCCGGCTGATCGTCGGCATCGCGCTGACCGCGGTCGGCGCCGGCACGATCGCGGCCGGCCTGATCGGCGAGGGCGGGCGGGCGGCGCTGCTGGTGGGCATCGGCATCCTCGCTGTTCTGCTCGGTGTCGCGCTGTCCAGCCCGGTGATCGGTCGTCCGCTGCTGGCCCTGCTGCGGGTGCTCTATCGGCGCGGCTTCGGCACGATCGGCCAGCTGTCGGCCGACAACGCGCTGCGCAACCCGCGGCGTACCGCGGCGACCGCGTCGGCGCTGATGATCGGTCTGGCGCTGGTGGCCACCATGTCGGTGCTGGGGCAGTCGTCGAAGGCCAGCGTGGACAGGGTCATCGATACCCAGTTCGCCGCGGACCTGGTGGTTTCCAACGCGATCGGGCAGCCGTTCTCCCCGTCCATCGCCGGCGACATCGTCGACATCGACGGCGTCGGCGAGGTAGCACCGGTGCGCTACGCCCCCGGGGCTGTGGACGACCGCGACGACTTCCTCGCCGCCACCGACCCCGACGCGTTCGGCGACATGGTGACGCTGGACGTCACCGCGGGGGCGCTGGACGACTTCGCCGCCGGGACGGTGCTGGTCGAGGACCAGCGTGCCGAGGACGAGGGCATCGCCGTCGGCGACACCCTCACGCTCACGCTGCCCGGGGGCGAGCAGCGGGTCACCGTCGCCGCGGTGTACGAGCAGAGCCCGTCGATTGGCGTGCCGTACCTGTTCACGCTGGACGCGTTCGAGTCCGGCGGGTTGCGCCCGCAGGACAACTACGTGTACGTGGCGCTCGCCGACGGCGCCTCGCCGGCGACCGTCGAGGCCGACATCGACAAGGCGGTCGCCGACATCCCGCTGGTGTCAGTGAAGGATCAGGCGGCCTTCGCCGAGGAGCAGCGGGCGCCGATCGACCAGCTGCTCTACATCATCTACGCGCTCCTGGCGCTGGCGATCGTCATCGCGGTGCTCGGCATCGTCAACACCCTCGCGCTGTCGGTGATCGAGCGCACCCGCGAGGTGGGCCTGCTGCGCGCCATCGGCATGCAACGCCGCCAGCTTCGGCGGATGGTGCGCCTGGAATCCGTGGCGATCGCGGTGCTTGGTGCCGTGCTGGGTGTGGTGATGGGTGTCGTCTTCGGGGTGGTGCTGCAGCGCGCGATCGCCGACCAGGGCATCGAGGTGCTGCGCATCCCGTGGCTGCAGCTGGCGATGTTCGTGGTCGTTGCCGCCATCGTGGGGGTGCTTGCGGCGGTGCTGCCGGCGCGGCGGGCCTCGCGGCTCGACGTGCTCACCGCGATCGGCACCGAGTAGTCCGCCACCCCACAAGGACCGTCATCCGCGCATTTCGTCAGTTCAGTGCTCGACATCCGCGCAAGGCGCGGCGTCGGTCTCTCGGCGACGCTGCGTGGCCGACCTCCCGCTCCAACCAAGCAATAGGGCGCGCGATTGGCTCCGCGGTGGAGGGCTCGGCTAGCATTCGGGGCCGGTCGGGCGCGAGCCCGGCCGGCCGGTTCGACGACCACCCCACCAGCCTGGTTCGTGGGTGCGGCGCGACCGGTGCGCACATCCTCCTGTCACGGAAGGACCGTGACCGCCGAGTCCGTAGGAGGTGGATATCGCTGTGCGTCACTACGAGCTGATGATCATCCTCGACCCCGATCTCGAGGAGCGGACGGTCCCGCCGTCGCTCGATCGCTACCTGAGCCTGGTCACGGGCGACGGCGGCACGATCGACAGCGTCGACGTGTGGGGCCGGCGTCGGATGGCCTACGAGATCCAGAAGAAGGCCGAGGGCATCTACGCCGTCATCGATCTGCACGCCGAGCCGGCGACGGTCAAGGAACTCGACCGGCAACTGACCCTCAACGAGTCGGTGCTGCGTACGAAGGTCATCCGCCCCGACGCCCGCTGAGGCTGTGGACGACCGTCGCGTCTGTCGGCGTCATGCGGTTGACTGCACACCTGTCCCGGCCCCGGGACAAACCCGACTCTGACCAGCAGGAGAGAGCTCATGGCAGGCGAGACAGTGATCACCCTCGTTGGCAACCTCGTCGACGACCCCGAGCTGCGTTTCACCCCCTCCGGTGCGGCGGTGGCCAACTTCCGGCTGGCTTCCACCCCGCGCACCTACGACCGCCAGTCCGGGGAGTGGAAGGACGGCGAGAGCCTGTTCCTGACCTGCTCGGTGTGGCGGCAGGCGGCGGAGAACACCGCCGAGTCGCTGCAGAAGGGGATGCGCGTCATCGTGCAGGGCCGGCTCAAGCAGCGGTCGTACGAGACGCGCGAGGGTGAGAAGCGCACCGTCTACGAGATCGACGTCGACGAGGTCGGGCCCAGCCTGCGCAGCGCGACCGCGAAGGTGGCCCGCACCCAGCGTTCCGGCGCCGGTGGCGGCGGCTTCGGCGGCGGCCAGAGCGGCGGCCAGGGTCAGGGTTCGTCGGGGGGTCAGGCCGGCAACGACCCGTGGGCCAACCCGGCGCCGTCGGGTGGCTCCGGCGGTGGCCAGGGCGGCAACGACCCGTGGGCCACCAGCGGACCCGGCGGCGGCGACGACGACCCCCCGTTCTGACCAGCGAGCACACCAGCCAGCCAGCACCAGACCCGCACCATCCAGCCAGACCAGCAACAATCCATCCGTCGGCCCATTCCGGCGCCAGCCGGGCTCTGAAGGGAGCACCACAATGGCCAAGCCCGTCCTCCGAAAGCCCAAGAAGAAGCAGAACCCGCTCAAGGCGGCCAAGGTCACCTACATCGACTACAAGGACACCAACCTGCTGCGCAAGTTCATCTCCGACCGCGGCAAGATCCGTGCCCGCCGGGTCACCGGCGTCAGCGTGCAGGAGCAGCGCCAGATCGCCGCGGCGATCAAGAACGCCCGCGAGATGGCCCTGCTGCCCTACACCTCGACCACTCGCTGAGAGGGGACGCCACGATGAAGCTCATCCTCACCCACGAGGTGCCGAGGCTGGGTGTGCCCGGCGACGTCGTCGAGGTCAAGGACGGCTACGGCCGCAACTACCTGATGCCGCGCGGCTTCGCGGTGCGCTGGTCCAAGGGCGCCGCCAAGCAGATCGACACCCTCAAGCAGGCGCGCGAGAGCCGTGAGGTGCGCGATCTTGACCACGCCCAGGAGATCCGCGCCCAGCTGGAGGCGATGACCGTCCAGCTGCCGGTGCGCGCCGGTGACACCGGCCGGTTGTTCGGTGCGGTGGCCGTCGCCGACATCGCGGCCGCGATCAAGACCGCAGGCGGCCCCGAGGTCGACCGCCGGCGCATCGACGTCGGCCAGCCGATCAAGTCGCTCGGCAGCCACACGGTGAGCGTGCGGGTGCACGATGAGGCCAGCGCCGACGTCACCGTCGAGGTCGTGCCTGCCTGAGCGGCCGGCGGGCCGGTGCGGCTGTTTCAGCGCCGGCCGCCGACCCGCAGGTAGGACCGGCCGACGCTGGCCAGCTGCAGCACGGTGAAGTAGCCGGCAAGCCCCAGGCCCATCAGCACCGCCGACGTCGCCAGGCCGGTCAGCTGCGGCACCGCGAGGCTGCTGAGCGCGGCGCCACCCTCGATCACGAGCACCCCCACCGCGGCCCAGCGCAGGAACGAGCACTGGGCCGCGACCAGCGCTGAGCCGTGCTCCTCCGCGGCCCGCATCAGCGCGGCCGCGCCCAGGCTGAGGGCCAGCGCGACGACGGCGACGGCGACCAGCTGCGCTGCTACCAGCAACACCTCGGGCCCGGGCAGCAGGCGGGTCGCGGCGGTCGCGGCGCCGACCAGCGCGGCCGTACGCGCGGTCGCGAAGCTGGGCTCGACAGCGACCAGCTGGTGCCAGCCCCAGGCGATGCCCAGCCAGCCGACCGCGTCGACGCCGACGTCGAGTGCGCCGCCGACCGGCTGCACGACGAAGATGACGAAGACCCAGCCGAAGACGGCGTGGGCGAGGGGGAACACACGGAAAACTCTAGCCAGCGGGCACCGCACGCCCCGGCGAGCCGGCGCCGGTGCGCATCCAGGCGGTCCCGCGGGCACGCAGCCCGAGCGTGAGCGCGCGGGCGAGCATCCACAGCCCGTATGCGGCCCACAGGGCACCGAGACCGCCGCCGCTGGCGACCACGACCACGGCGGCCGGCACGTACACCGCGGCGGTCAGGAGCCCGGCGACGGCGAGGTACCGCCCGTCGCCGGCCCCGATGAGCACCCCGTCGAGGACGAAGACCACACCGGACACCGGCTGCACCAGCGCGACCGCGACCAGCGCGGTGACGGTCGCGTTGCGGACGTCGGCGTCGGTGGTGAACAGCCGGGGCAGCCACGGCGCGACGGCCAGCAGCCCCGCCCCCGCGGCGACCCCGCCGACGACCCCCCAGCCGACCATCCGGCGGGTGCTGCGCCGGGTGGCGCTCACGTCGCCGGCGCCGAGGTGCCGGCCGATGATCGCCTGGGCGGCGATCGCCACCGCGTCCAGCCCGAAGGCGAGTGCCGACACCACGGTGACCGCGATCTGCTGGGCGGCCAAGGAGGCGGCCGGCAGCGTCGCCGCCACCGCGGTCGCGGTGACGAGCACCGCCCGCAGGGTCAGCGTCCGCACGAAGAGCGGGGTGCCCGCGCCGGCCGCCGACAGCACCGCTCGGCCGCCCGGTCGCAGCGCGGCGCCCTGCTGGCGGCCCCGGTGCGCGACGACGGCGACCAGCACCAGCGCCGCCCCCGTCTGCGCGACCACGGTACCGAGGGCCGAGCCGACCAGCCCGAGCCCGACGCCGTAGACGAGGGCCACGTCGAGAGCGATGTTGGCGAGGTTGGCGGCAACGATCACCACGAGCGGGGTACGGACGTCATGCAGCCCGCGCAGCACGCCGGTGGCCGCGAGCACGAGCAGCATGCTCGGGACACCGGCGGCGGACACCCGCAGGTAGTCCTCGGCCTGCGCGGTGATCTCGCCGGTGACGCCGAAGGCGCCGACCACCGGGGCCGCGGCGGCCACGGTAGCCACGGCCAGCAGCAGCCCGAGGGTCAGCGCCAGCCACAGCCCCGACACCCCGTCGACGAGCGCGCCGCGTAGGTCGCCGGCGCCGAGCCGACGGGCGACGGTGGCGGTGGTGGCATAGGCGAGGAAGACGCACAGCCCGACCACGGTCTGCAGCACCGCGCCGGCGATTGACAACGCGGCCAGGGGCGCGGTGCCGAGGAAGCCGACGACCGCGGTGTCGGCGAGCAGGAACAGCGGCTCGCTGACCAGCGCGACGAAGGCCGGGACGGCCAGCCGGAACATGGTCCGGTCATCGTCGTGCAGCCGGTATCGGCCCAGGTGCGGCACGGTGAAGGCCCAAGCGAGTAAGGAGTGTAAGGGGACAGTGAGACTAACAGGCACTCTCCGATGGCGTGGTCGAGACGGGGTTCAATGACCCGGTTGGCATGGGTTGGCCCGGTGTGTGCTGGGGACAAATCCAGACGAAGTTTCTCGACTCCACATCGGCGCACGGGTGTCGGTGCAGGTCAGCTGGGCTGAGCCGGCTACCGGCGAGCGACTGTCCACAGGCACCTGCACAGGCTGTGCACAGTGCGCGGCGCAGCTGTCCACCGCTTCTCGCCCGCTGTCCACACGGGCTGTGGAGGGGCGTCTGTCGCCGACACCCGGTGCTGCGTACGGTCGGCCTGTCGGTGCTGGAGCCTAGGTTGTCCGGTGACGGGGCCCGAGCCGCGGGCCGTCGACCGACAGGGCAAAGGGGGCAGCACTGTGAGCCGCACGCGATGAGCGTCACCGACTTTCGCGGGCATGGAAACCCCGGGGCCGACAACCCCGGCCCGGAGGAGTGGTCCGGCGGCGGCAACGACCGCACCCCGCCGCAGGACTATGCCGCGGAGCAGAGCGTGCTCGGGGCGATGTTGCTGTCCAAGGACGCCATCGCCGACGTGGTCGAGGTGGTGCGCGGTGACGACTTCTACCGCCCCGTGCACGAGACGATGTATGACGCGATCGTCGACCTGTATGGCCGGGGGGAGCCCGCCGACGCGGTCACGGTGGCTGCCGAGCTGAACCGCCGCGGCGAGCTGTCCCGGGCGGGCGGCGCGCCGTACCTGCACACGCTGGTGGCGGGGGTGCCGATCGCCACCAACGCCGGCTACTACGCGGAGATCGTGCGGGAGAAGGCGGTGCTGCGCCGCCTGGTCGGCGCCGGCACCAAGATCGCCCAGCTCGGCTACGCCGGCGAAGGCCAGGTCGACGATGTGGTGGACCGCGCCCAGGCCGAGGTCTATGCGGTCACCGAGCGCCGCTCCAGCGAAGACTACGTCCCGCTGTCGCAGATCATCCCGGCCACGCTGGAGGAGATCGAGGCCATCGAGGGCCGCGACGGGCACCTGGTCGGTGTGCCCACCGGCTTCGCCGACCTCGACGCGCTGACCAACGGCCTGCATCCGGGGCAGATGGTGATCATCGCGGCCCGGCCGGCGGTCGGTAAGTCGACGATCGGGCTGGACATCTGCCGCTCGGCGTCGCTGCGCCACCAGATGGCCAGCGCCATCTTCAGCCTGGAGATGAGCCGCAACGAGATCGCGATGCGGCTGCTGTCGGCCGAGGCGCGCATCCCGCTGCACCACATGCGCAACGGCAACATGAGCGAGGACGACTGGTCCCGGCTGGCGCGCAAGATGGCCGAGGTCAACGAGGCACCGATGTTCATCGACGACAGCCCGAACATGACCATGATGGAGATCCGCGCCAAGGCGCGTCGGCTCAAGCAGCGCCACGACCTGCGGCTGATCGTCGTCGACTACCTGCAGCTGATGACCTCGGGCAAGCGGGTCGAGAGCCGCCAGGTCGAGGTGTCGGAGTTCTCCCGGCAGATGAAGCTGCTCGCCAAGGAGCTTGAGGTGCCGGTGGTGGCGATCAGCCAGCTCAACCGTGGCGCCGAGCAGCGCACCGACAAGCGACCGATGCTCAGCGACCTGCGCGAGTCCGGCAGCCTCGAGCAGGACGCCGACATGGTGATCCTGCTGCACCGCGAGGACCTGTACGAGCGCGAGTCCACCCGGCCCGGCGAGGCCGACGTAATCGTCGCCAAGCACCGCGCCGGCCCGACCTCCACGCTCGTCGTCGCCTTCCAGGGGCACTACTCGCGGTTCGTCGACATGCAGCACACGTAGCCGCGACTGTGCGGCTGCGTCTGACGTACGTCGTGCCGTTCGGTCCCGGCGGTGCCGCGGCCAACGGGACGGACCCGACGCCGGTGATCGCTTCACCTCCGCAGAATCCCATGTGCTGCGCCTGTGCTGACATGTGTGTAGCATGCTGGGGTGAGTAAGATGCTGCAGGTTCGCGACGTGCCAGACGACGTGCATGCCGAGTTGCGCCGCCGCGCCGCCACTGCCGGTATGAGTCTGTCCGACTTCACCAGGCAGGAACTGTCTCGACTGGCACGGCGGCCCTCGCTGGGGGACCTACTGGATCGGGCGGCAAGTCGTCACGGCGAGCCGATGACCTTTGCTGAGGCACGTGCGGCCGTTACCTCGGAGCGCCCCAACGAATGATCGTCGTCGACGCCTCTGTTGTCGTCGCTGCGCTACTCAGCACTGGGGGTGCCGGGGCTCGTGCCCGAGAACGGCTTCGCCTGGATCCCGACGTGCACGTGCCGCACCTGCTCGACGTGGAGGTGACAGCGGCACTGCGCCGACGGGTCCGTCTCGGCCAGACCGATGTCGAAGTGGCCACCGAGATCATGGGTGATCTCGCCGACCTCGCCGCCCTGCGTTGGGACCACGAGCCGCTATTGCGCCGGGTCTGGGATCTACGAGACAACGTCACGCCGTACGACGCCGTCTACGTCGTGCTAGCCGAGATGCTGGACGCTCCGCTGGTCACGAGCGACGCCCGGCTTTCTCCGGCTTCAGGACTGCGCTGTCGTGTCGAGGTCCTGGTCGACTGACTGCCCGCCCTGGCAACCCGTTGCGGACTCGGGCGAGCCGGTCGGATCGTCACAGGCCGATCCGCTTCCGGTGCTCCGGGCTGGGCGGTCGGGCCACGATGCCTCGAAGTGGTCGGGTCGGCTGCGGAGGTCCGGGGGGTTCGGCCGGATCGAGGACGTCGAGGTCGACGTTGACGCCGAGGTGGGAGGCGTGACGCACACAGCTAACCTCGCCGGTGGTTCCCCGCTGCTGGAGCTCGGCCGTCAGGCGCTCCAGCCCCGCAGTTCGCCGAGCTTACGGGTCGGTGCTCATGCAACGAGCGGGTGCAGGCCTCCGCGATCCAGCTGGCTTCGAGGCCGTCGGCGACCGTGCAGGGCGACGGGAGGTTACCGGCGGCGACGTCGATGAAGGTGGCCATCTCGATCCGGAACGCCGTCGCGAAACGGTCCATGAAGAACGAGTGCGCGGGACCGGTCGGGAAGGCGAGGTCCGGGTCGGCCGCGCGCAGCGGCAGCCCGTGGTCGAGTCCGGCCGCGACCGCACCGGCCGAGCCGTGCCCGCTGCCGCCTCGACTGCGGGGGCGGCTCCGGGGGGAAGGGGATCGGTGATGACCAGTTCGGTGACGGCGTCGAGGTCGCTGAGCGTTTGCGCGTGTACGGCGCCGATCCGGCCGAGGCCGATGAGCCCGATGCGCAAGGGGTCTCCTCAGATGTCGTCGGTGCGGTGCCGAGCCGCGTAGGCGTCCAGGGCCTGGTCGACCTGCTCGGGCTCCCAGTCCTCGGCCAGAGCCTGCCGGACCAGGTCGGTCTAGGCCAGCGGCGTCAGCCCCCCGACGTTGGCATCGAGGTCGAGGTTGCTCGGGAACGGGTAGCCGTCGGCGGCGCAGGTCAGAGCCTGGTGGAGCGTGTTCTCGGCCACTCCGGCGGCGCGGCGCTCCCGCAGTGCCGGGTAGATGGCCTTGGTGGTCTTGGTCCGGTCGGAGGTCTCCATCGCCCGGCCGAAGGCCGAGGACACTTGGAGCAGGTTGGCCATCCGCTGGACGTCGGTCGAGACGTTGTTGCCGGCGCCGTGGAACAGCGCGGGGTTGAAGAAGGCGGCGTCCCCCTTGGCCAGCGGAAGCTGGACGTGGCGCTGGGCGAACAGGCCGCGGAACTCCGGCAGCCGCCAGGCCAGGTAGCCCGGGGGGTACTGGTGGGAGTAGGGCAGGTACATCGTCGGGCCGCTCTCGACCGGCATGTCCGAGTGCGCCACCGCGCCCTGCAGGGTGAGGACCGGGGAGAGCAGGTGCACATGCGCCGGGTAGGTTCGTGGCGACCTCGTTGGACAAGAAGCCGAGATGGTAGTCGCGGTGCGGGTCCTGGGCCTTGCCGCCGGGGCGGACCACGTTGACCTGACGCTCAGCCGACCCACCAGCGGGACCGGGCGGGTCACCGGTCACGACATCGTCGACGAGCCCGCCGCGGTGCGCCGCAGCATGGGCCTGACCGGCCAGGCGGCCACCGTGGACGAGCTGTTGACCGGCCGCGAGAACGTACGGCTGATCGGGCGCTTGTACGGCCTGCCGATGAAGTATCTGCGCGAGTCGACCGACGAGCTCCGCACCGTTGGGGCCGAGCAGCCCCAGCACCGAGCCCTGCGGGATCGAGAAGCTCACCCCGTCCACGGCCTTGGTGTCGCCGAAGTGCTTGACCAAGTCGATCGCCTCAACGGCGGTCGGCACCCCACCGACCCCCTCCGAGCCGGCAGCCGGCGCGACCCCACGAGCGGTGGCTCCCTGGTCGGCGGGTCCGTTCCGCTTCAGCACGCCATGGGCCCCCGTCGTCTCGTGCATGCTCACGCGATCGCTCCTCGTCGTGACGGGTCCTGGACGCCACGGACAAAGAGACGCGGCAGCCTCTCCAGACTGATCGCACGGCACCGACGAAACGAACGACTTTCACGTCCCAGCGGCGCCGGTGGGTGCCGAGATGTGTCGATACCACGTCGGTAGCTTCGACCCCCGGGCGTCATTGCCAGGATGGCAACGCAACCAGGAGCAAGGAGTTCGGCCATGATGTACATGTTGCTGATGCACTACGAGGGCGGCGCCGGCTGCGACGTGCCGATGCACGCTTGGGATTGGCACCCGTGACCGGAGCCGATAGGAGCAGCGGGAGATCCGCTAGGCAGGTCCCAGACCCTTCGTGCGGGCTAGGTGGACGCCGCGAGGATGTGGCAGATGCCCGTATCGGTGCAGTCGGCTGGATCAAGTTGGTGGCTGCGGTCGAGCAGTTGTGCGAGTTCTGACTCCAGGACGGTGAGCTCGCGTTTGCGTTTACGGACGTCGGCGAGCTTCCCGTCGAGCAGGGCAGCCACGTGCGTGCACGGGAGGTGGCCGCGGTCGCGGAGATCGACGATGCTGCGGATCTCCACGAGGGTGAGCCCCGCGGCTTGGGCCGTGCGGATGAACTGCACCCGAGCGATGGTCGATCGGTCGTAGATGCGGTAGCCGTTGGCGCCTCGTGGCGGTTCGGGCAGAAGGCCTTTGCGTTCGTAGAACCGGATGGTCTGGCTGGGCAGACGAACGGCGTCGGCGACCTCCCCGATCAACATCTGGCCAACCTACCTCTTGACCTTGTAGCGAGGATCAAGGATTACGGTCACGGTATGCCCATCGCCACGGTGCTTGTGATCGCTGATGCGTGACCGCATCGCGGACGTCGGGGTCACCGGTGCGGTCGTCGGCGTGCTCGGCCTGTGCTGCGGGCTCCCGGTTCTGCTGTCGCTCGGATTCCTGGGCGCCCTGGCGGGGATCTCGTCGGGCAGCTGGGTGCTGATCGCGCTCGGGCTCGCCACCGTCGCGTTCGGGTTCTGGCGACGACGCGAGCGCCGATACCGATCAGCGCACGGCTCCTCCTCGCCCGTCGTAGGGGACCGGGATGGGCACGACGACGTGGGCGCGGAATCATCGAAGGGCAGCCGGTGAGATGACCAAGCAGTACGACCTGATCGTGATCGGTGCCGGGATGGCGGGAGTCAGCGCCGCCAACAAGTGCGCCGCGCAGGGCTGGAGCGTCGCGATCGTCGACGCGCTGCCCTACGGCGGCACGTGCGCATTGCGCGGATGTGACCCGAAGAAGATCCTGCGGCGTGGTGCCGAGATCATCGACGGTGCCAGGCTGATGCGCGGTAAGGGCATCGACGGCGGTGGCCTGTCGATCAACTGGGCTGACCTGATCCAGCACAAGCATGGCTTTACCGATCCGGTCCCGCAGAGCATGGAAGCAGGGCTGACCGCCAACGGCGTGGACACTCTCCACGGCCAGGCGAGGTTCACCGACAAGACCCACATCGAGATCGACGGCGCCGGCTATAGGGCCACGCACTTCTTGATCGCCACCGGTGCGCGGCCCCGGCTGCTCGACTTTCCCGGGCACGAGGATCTGATCGACAGCACCGACTTCTTGGACCTCGAGGCGCTCCCGCACCGGATCCTGTTCGTCGGCGGCGGGTTCATCTCGTTCGAGTTCGCCCACATCGCTGCCCGTGCCGGCAGTACGCCGGTCATCATCGACCGGGGACCGCGCCCGCTCAAGGCATTCGACCCCGACCTCGTCGAGCTCCTGATCACCCGGGGCACCGACGCCGGGATCGAGGTGCAGCGCTCCACCACGATCACCGCGGTCGAGCAGACCGGGAGCGGCTACGAGGTCAGTGTTGAACGATCTGGCAAGCCCGAGACGATGCGCTTCGACCTGGTCGTCCACGGTGCCGGCCGAACTCCCGAACTCTCGAGCCTGGGCCTCGACGCTGCTGGCGTTCAGTGGGACGAGCATGGTGTGAGCGTGGCCGGCCACCTCCAGAGCACGACCAACCCGGCGATCCACGCCGCCGGCGACTCCGCCAGCACCCCCGGCATGCCCCTTACCCCGGTCGCCGTCGCCGAGGGCAAGGTCGCCGCCTCCAACATGCTGAAGAACACCACGACCGTCCCCGACTACACCGGTATCCCGACCGCGGTGTTCACGATCCCCGAACTCGCCCGGGTCGGCATGCTCGAACAACAAGCCCGCGACGCGGACATCGACCTCGATGTCCGGTACAGCGACACCAGCGGCTGGTACTCCAGCTACCGCATCGGCGAGTCGACCGCAGCCGCCAAGATCCTCATCGACCGCTCCACCGACCAGATCGTCGGCGCACACCTGCTGGGACCCGAGTACGGCGAGGTGATCAACGTCGTCGGTCTGGCCATGAAGCTCGGGCTGAGCACCCGCCAACTCAAGTCCACGACCGCCACCTACCCGACGGTCGGGTCGGACCTCGGATCGATGCTCTGACACCCATCGCGCCATCCACCGACGCGACGCCATCGACGCCGTCCCCTGCCGCAGGCAGTCAGCCGCTTCCGCCGCGCGCAACGTACACCAGGCAGGTTCATCGGCGGCGCTCGAACGCTGGTGTGGCTAGAGTGCTACGATCGCGCACATGACGTCGATCGCTTCACGGGACCTGCGCAATCACACGGCTGACGTCCTGCGCCAAGTTTCGGGTGGTACGCACGTCACGATCACCGTCAACGGCCTGCCGGTTGCCGAGATCACCCCCGTCCGCTCCGCACGCAAGCAGTTCCTGTCCAAGGTCGATCTCATCGAGCTCATGGCTCGGAGTCAGGCCGATCCTGGGCTGCGTGACGATCTTGCGAGGCTCGCCGGGGAAACCACCGACGACCTCGATCCGCGATGACCATTCGACCCGCGCTGCTGGACACGAGCGTCCTGATCGCGCAAGAGAGCGGACGTCCCGTGCACGCTGAGTCGGTGCCCGAGCAGACCGCGGTGAGTGTCGTGACACTCGCTGAGCTGCACGCAGGTGTGTTGGCCGCCACCGAGACGAGCATCCGCGCGCGCCGCCTGGCCACGCTGGATGCGGTCTCCGTCGTGGCGGCGCTGCCGATCACTGCCGAGTCGGCCCGCCAGTGGGCGACCCTGAGGGTGCGGCTGGCGGAAGAAGGGCGCACGGCGAAGGTCAACGACTTGTGGATAGCGGCAGTGGCCGCGGCCAACGGGATGGATGTCGTCAGCCAGGACAGCGACTTCGACGAGATTGAGCGCGTCGGGGGTCCCACGGTCATCCGAGTGTGAACGCGTCAAACCTCGCTTGGGCGTAGTGGAGCCGGGTCGCCTTCGCCGCGGTAGGTACGCGAGGAGTCGATGATCCGACGTACGACCGCGAGGGCATGCCCCATCGACCACGACGCCGGCCCTGTCCTGCACGTCACCGCACGCCCGGACAACCGCGATGACCTCACCCCCATCGCGGCACTTTTCGGCGTGGTCTGACACCGCACAGCCGCCGCACCCGGCGCCACCGACCGCGTCGTACGTGAATCGCCTGCTCAGGTGCGGGCGAGTGCGAGCCGGCCAGCGAAACCGAAGACGACGTGGCGAGGAGCAACGCTCACGACGTGATGGACCACGCCTGGGACGTCCGACGCAGCAGGCCACGGGGCTAGGCGGACGGCCCCGCCGGACCCGAGCTCGTACGCCAGCGCCTGCGCCGCTGAGCGCGGCGTGCCGGGCGGGGCTGCCTGGCTGACCGGTCCGCAGACACCCCGGGGGCGAGTACATCCGCCGTGACCGGCTCATTCGGTGCGCTGAGCACCGATCTGGCGGTGCGTGGGCGCTCGGGGAACCGAGTGGCGCGGCAGGCCGCGGGCTAGGGCTAGGCGGACGGCCCGCGCCGCGCCGGGCCGAGCCCGAGCTGGTACGCCAGCGTCTGCAGCCGGTGCTGGTAGTACGCCTCGGGATGCTCAATCGTCCCGACGAGGTGACCGAACAGCTCAAAGTTGATCAGGCCGAACATGTCGACCCAGGCAGCAACCGCCCGGTCAACCACCGGCTCGGTCAGCCCGTGGAGGACCGCGCCGCTGTCGGCGCGGTGCAGGTCCCGGCGCACCTCGTCGGGCAGGGGCACCGCCGGCTCGTCGGTGGCACGTCCGCGGTCACGGGCATCGCGCAGGATCGCGCCGAAGACGAGCGCCGCCCGGGCGGCGGGCTCGACGGTCTCGCGAGGAGCCTGGTAGCCGGGGACGGGGCTGCCAAATAGCAGGGCGTACTCGGCAGGGTGGTCCACAGCCCACGCTCGTACGGCGTGACCGACCGCCAGGAACCGCCCGGCCAGCTCGTCGCGGTGCACCGCCGCCTCCGCCCGCTCCGCCGCGGCGCCAAGGGCGTCATAGCCCTCCACGATCAGGGCGGTGAGCAGCTCGTCCCGGCTGGCGAAGTACCGGTAGATCGCCGAGGAGGCCATGCCCAGCTCACGAGCCACCGCTCACAACACAGAGAGTTGATCACCATGGCTATGCACGTCGTCGTCGGATCGGGCCCAGTGGGCAGCGCAGTCGCCCGGTTGCTGCTGGAGCGAGGGGAGCAGGTCCGGGTCGTCACCCGCAGCGGCACCGGCCCCGAGGGCGCCGAACGCGTACGCGCCGACGCCGCCGATGCACCGCGGATGATCGCGCTCACCCAGGGCGCGACCGCGCTCTACAACTGCGTCAACCCGCCCTACGACCGGTGGGCCGCCGACTGGCCGCCGGTCGCGGCCGGGCTGCTGGGTGCGGCCGAGTCCAGCGGGGCGGTCCGCGCCACGACGTCGAACCTCTACGTCTACGGCCCCGTGGACGGCCCGATGACCGAAGACCTCCACCTCGTCGCGCTCGGCACCAAGGGACGGGTCCGCGCCCAGATGTGGCGCGATGCCCTCGGTGCGCACGAGGCCGGGCGGGTACGCGCCTTCGAGGTGCGCGGCAGCGACTACATCGGCGCCCCCGGCTCGTCCCTGGTGTCGATGCTGATGCTGCCTGCGTGGCGCAAGGGGCGCACCGCCTGGCTGGCGGCCAACCTGGACGTCCCGCACAGCTGGACCGACGTCGAGGACGTCGCCACCCTGCTGGTCGCCGGCGTCCAGGACGCCCGCGCATGGGGCCGGCCGTGGCACGTCCCGACGGCGGCCCCCGGACGATGCGCGAGCTGGCTGCCCTGGCCGGAAAGCGGGCGCAGACCCCGGCCGGGGTGCGGTCGCTGCCGCAGGCCGCGGTGTGGGCCGCCGGAGTCGCAGACCCGTTCGTCCGCGAGCTGCGGGAGGCCCAGCACCAGTTCCGCCGCCCGTTCGTGCTCGATTCCTCGCCGGCCCAGCAGACCTTCGGGCTGGAGCCCACGGCCACCGAGGTGGCCGTGGGCCGCGAGGTCGACGAGTTCGCACGCACGCACGCCGAGGCGGCCGGGGCCTTGCACTAGCGCCGATACGAACCCGGTGCGGGCGCCTCACTCGGTTCCGTGGGCACCAACTGGGTGGCTGACCGGGTGCCCGCGGAACCGTTTACGGCTCAGCTGGGCGCCGCCGGGCTGGAAGGGCACAGCGCCAGGTGAGCCCACCCCACAGCCCCGAACGGGGCCGGACCGCTACGGCGTCGGGTCGGTCTGCAGCGCCGCCAGCAGCGCCTTCATCCACGGCCCCAGGTCGTCCGGTGTGCGCGCGGAGATGAGCGTGCCGTCGACCACCGTGGCCTCGTCGACCCAGTCGACGCCGGCGTTGACCATGTCGTCCTTGATCGCGGCGACGCTGGTGGCTCGCCGGCCCTTGACCACCTGCGCCGAGATCGGCACCCAGCCGGCGTGGCAGATGAACGCGACCGGCTTGCCCGCGGTGTCGAAGTCGCGTACGAGGGCGAGCACCTGCTCGGAGCGGCGGAGCTTGTCGGGGGCGAAGCCGCCGGGGATGACCAGGCCGTCGAAGTCGGCGGCCGACAGCCCGTCGACGGTGGTGTCGACCGGCAGCGGCCCGTGCCCCTTCTTCCCGGTCACGGCGTGGTCGTCGAGACCGGCGACGGTCACCTCCACACCCTCCTCGATCAGGCGATGGAGCGGGTACAGCAGCTCCATGTCCTCGAACAGGTCGGCGGCCAGCAGCAGGACCTTCTTGTCTGAGAGCGTCACCCTGACACGCTACCGCCGACCGCCGTCTGCGGCAGCGGGTCGGGGGCGGAGTCGGGGCCCGCACACCTTTCGGCGGAGACCTTGACTCGGGAGAGCCGCGGCGCACGCGACGACAGATCGCCGCACGCTCGATCCTGTTCGTGGCGGGGTTAGCAACCGGTGCCGAGCTCAAGGTCAACCGGTGCATGACCGCAGGCGCAGCCGTCCCCGCGCCAGGCCTTGAGACCTTCCCTGACGGCCACGGCGGCGATGACCAGGCCGGCGACAGGGTCGGCCCAAGCCCACCCGAGGGTGGCGTTCAAGACCAGGCCGGCGAGCAGGACGGCGGAGAGGTAGGTGCACAGCAGGGTTTGGGTGGAGTCGGCGACCACAGCCTTGGAGCCGAGACTCTTGCCCGTCCGGCGTTGCGCCCAGGACAGGAAGGGCATGATCAGCAGCGAGGCCACTGCCAGTCCCATCCCCACCGGTGAGGCGTCGGGCTCATGCCCGCCGGCCAGGGCTCGACCGGACTCGAACATCACGTACGCCGCCAGCGCGAGGAACGACAGCGCCATCAGCCGGAGCGCCTGCCGCTCCCGAGACTCGGGCAGCCGGTGGCGGAACTGCCACAAGATGATCAGACCGCTGGACACCTCCACCCCTGAGTCCAGCCCGAACCCGACCAGGGCCACCGAGCTCGCCGCCAGACCAGCGGTGATGGCGATCACCGCCTCGGCGAGGTTGTACGACACGGAGGCTGCTGCGAGCAGCTGCGCACGGCGGCCGAGCCGGCGTCGCCGGGCGCCGTCCGGCACGAACACCGCGGCGTGGGTGTGGTTGCTCACCACGGTGGCTTCTTGCCGGACTGCTCGCCGTAGACCGGGCACAGCACCACGGCGTCTCCGGTCGACGCGAGCAGCTCCTCGGCTGCGCCCAGCACCTTCACCACCAGATCGGGTTGGGTCAGTGAGAACACCGAGGCCCGACCCTGCGGGCGGGACTCCACCAGCCCGCAGTCGCGCAGGCACGCGAGGTGGCGTGACACCGTCGACTGCGCTAGCCCCACGTGCGCGGTCAGGTCGACCACTCGGTGCTCACCTAGCGCCAGGTGCCGTAGGATCGCCAGCCGGGATGGATCCGCCAACCCCCGGAACAGGCACGCCGCCGCCGACAGTGCCGTCGCCTTGCCGACCAGGCCAGCGGTACCCGACTCGGCACCGACCCTTGTAACTAGCATCGTCATCTAGCGATGCTAACGCGAGCGATGCACGCCGAGCCAACGGTGAGCACCGCGGGCCACCGCGTGGCGGCTGCGGCCAAGCGGGCGACGGCGCGTATAGGGACGAGCACAACGGGATGCTCAAGGGCTGACGACGTCGGCGACGGGCATGTCGTGCAAGCGCCGGTCGGTCGTCACCAACGGGCAGCCCAGCGTGGTGGCGAGCTCGACGTAGAGCGCGTCTGCCAGGCGCAACCGGTGACGTCGTGCCCAGGCGCCGAGCAGGAGGTCGCTGACCGCGTGTTTCGTGATCGGCGCCGACGCCAACGAGGCCAGGCAGGTCTCGACGTCATTCGCAGCAAGGTCTCCGGCTCGATGTAACCGTCCCATCGCAGACAGCACCTCGGCGTCGACATGCGCGGGGGCGTGCAACTGATGTCCGGTGAGACGCAGTCTCACCTTCTGGCCCAACTCGTTGGCAAGTAGGAGGTCGACGAGCGCGGACGCGTCCGCTACTACCTCATCCATGCCGGGTCGGCGGCTCGTCGCGCACCTCGTCGAGCGCTTGCAGGGCACGCTCGTGGGTAACGGCGCGGGCCGAAGCCGTCCGGCGGGCTATCTCTTGCAACCAGGAATCGGTCGAGCGCCGGGCCAGGGTCCGCCGAACCGCTTCCTGCGTGACGGCAGACAGGTTGAGGCCGGCCCCCTTGGCCTGGGCAGCGAGCTCGTCGGGCAGGTACACGTTCAACCGAGTCACACCACACACTATACACACTGCATGATGGCGGTGATTCGAGCCATGGTCGCGCACGTTCATGCAGACTCTGGGGCCGGCAAGGTTGCCTAGGTTCCACCCCTCCAGGCACGATCAGACCGAGGACCACCGCGGACACGGCGATGACGACGAGCGTCACGCCGAGCAGCACGACGTCGACAAGAGCCATCAGGGCCAGGGTGGCGAGCAAGGCCAACATGCTGGTGACACCCGAGACCAGCGACTGGGTGGCGACCTGTCGCAGCAAGGTGGTATCGGCGGTGACCCGCGACATCAGGTCGCCCGGCTCAGCGCCCTCCACGGCCGACAACCGCAGTCGCAGCAGCCGGGTCACCAACTGCCGTCGTGCCGCCAGTACCACCGACTCGCCGGTACGCTCCATCACGTGGTTGCCGACGGCGCCGATCGCCGCGTTGGCGATGACGAGCGCGGTCATCAAGAGCAGCAGACCGCTCGCGGAACGACCCGCACCCAGTCCCTCGATCAGTTGGCGCACCACCAGCGGTAGCGCCAGCCCGGTGGCGCCGGTCGCCAGGCTCAGCACACCACCGGCGACGAGGGCAGAGCGGTAGGGACGCACGTACCCCAGCAACACGCGCAGCGTTGTCGCGGAAGGCTCCGATGGGGCGGCGTCAGCTGTGGACACGAGATCACTCCGCCAGCCCCGGTGCTCGAGGCGCACCGGAGCGCGTGTTCGACGCGTGGACCGACCCGGCCAGCCTGAGCGCCTGGATGGCGCCGGACCCGATGACGGTCGGCGCGGCCGACTGCGATCCGCGGGTGGGTGGGCGGTTCCGCATCTTCATGTTCGGCGACTCGGGTGCGATCGAGCACACCGGGGAGTACGAAGAGCCGTGCCTCACAGCCTCTTGGTCCTGACCTGGCGGGCACCGCATCTAGGTCTGCTGACCACCCGCGTACGGGTCGAGCTGACCGCGACGACGACCGGCACTGCGATGGTCATCGAGCACAGCGGGCTGCCCGACGTCCAGACGCGCGACGCCCACGCGCACGGATGGGCCAGCATCGCCGCCAAGCTGGCGGCGTACGCCCGAGCATGAGGCCAGGCAGCGGTCGAAGGGGCGCGGGTCGACGACGTGCACGACCTGGCCATGGGGATGCCGCACGTCACCGTCGCATGGCTGTTTCGTGCCTCGGCCCGCCGATCCACGGCGTGGCTCCGACCATCCGCTGAGCTGACGAACGCGATTGCCCCGAACCGCGCCAGGCGGCTGTTCCGGCCGCCACCGTCGAGAAGTGCCAGCACCCGTACGCCCGACAGATCGTCACCGCGGCGACCGGGACCACCAGCGTGAGCGCGATCGCGCGGAGCCCGGCGAGCCCGGGTGCGGGCCACGCCGCTCGCGATCGGTTCCGCGCGGCCCCCGGCTTCCGGGGCTGACAACACCGCGCCACGCATACTGCGCCGGGCAGCATGCCGCAGCGGTCGGCGGAGCCTCTAGGCTGCGCCGGGCGCGGCGTCTGAGAGCCCGGGGTGCTGGTCAGCGAAAGGAGTGCGAGGTGGTTCCGCGGGCAGACCCGGTCGTGAGCCTCTGGCGGCTGCCGGGGATCCGCCGACTGCTGGGCGTGACCCTGCTGGGCTTCGCCGGCTTCGCCGCCACGCTCGGCTCGCTGCCGTGGTGGGCGGTCGAGGGTGGTGCGTCCGTGTCGACAGCCGGGCTGGTCACCACCGCGATGCTGGTCACCACGGTCGCCACCCAGGCGGTGGTGCCGGCGATCGTGCGTCGCCTCGGTAGCGGGCGCAGCCTCGCGATCGGTCTGGTCGCGCTGGGGGCGCCCTGCCCGCTGTACGCGCTGTTCACCGATCTCGGTCCGCTGCTGGCCATCAGCGCGGTGCGGGGCGTCGGGTTCGCGCTGCTCACGGTGATCGGCTCCACGCTGACGCGGATGCTGGCACCGCCGGGGCGCCACGGAGAGGCGGCCGGGCTGTACGGCCTGGCGATCGGTGTCACCGGCATGGCCGCCGTGCCCGGCGCGGTGGCGCTGGCCCAGAGCGTCGGCTACTGGCCGGTGGCCCTGCTGGCCGGCCTGCCGGTGCTCGCCGTGCCGGCCGCGCTGCGGCTGTCCGACGGCCGCGACACCGCCACAGCGTCGGCGCCGAGTGTGATCGGACACCGCCGGGCTGTGCAGCGGGTGCTGGTGCCGTCCGTGCTGCTGATGGTGGTGACGCTGTCCGGCAGCGGGGTCGTGACGTTCGTACCGATCGAGCGGCCCGACGGTCTGCTCGCGGCGGTCGCGCTGCTCGTCTTCGGGGTAACCGGGGCGGTCGGCAGGTGGCGGGTCGGCGTCCTGGCCGACCGGGCGGGCGCCCGGCTGCTGCTGCCGGCCTCGCTGGTGACCACGGCGGTCGGCCTGGCCGGCGTGGCCGGCGGGTTGGCCGCCGGCTCGGACACCCTGCTGGTGGGCGGGGCAGCGATCAGCGGTCTCGGCTACGGCGCGGTGCAGAACCTCACGCTTGTCGTGGCCTTCCGGCGGGTGGATCCCGTCGACGTGCCGACGGCGAGCGCGGTGTGGAACATCTCCTTCGACACCGGCACCGCGGTGGGTGCCGTCGCCGTCGGAGCGGTGGCCGCCTGGGGAGCGGATGCGGCTGGCCAGGGTGGGGTCGGCATCGCCGCCGCCCTCGGGATGTGCGCCGCCCTGCTTGCCCTGGCCGTGCCGCTCAGCGCGCGTACGACGGCGTAGGCGGGTGACGGTCGCGCCACCGGGTCGGCATCAGCCGGCGGATCGGGTCGGCGACCTCGTTGGGGTAGCGGTCGAGGGTCGCCAACAGGTCGTCGCGGTGCGCGCCGGAGTGGTAGCTGGCGAGGTCGGCGCGCAGCTGGCGGCGCTCGCGCGCCGCGGCGGCCCGGCGCCGCGCGGTCGCGGCGAGAGCGGACAGGCGATCAGTCATGGCGGGCTCCCTTGCCCTAGTCGGGAATCGAACGTGTGCGGTGGTGCGACCGGGTGCTTCAGGCGGTCGGCATCAGCGGGCGCATCGGCCCGCGACCTCGTCCGGGTAGCGGGCGAAGGTGGCGAGCAGGTCGTCGCGCTGCGTGTCGGTGTCGTAGCCGGCGAGCTCGCGGCGCAGGCGGCTGCGCTCGGCGTTGGCCCTCAGCTGGCGGCGGATGGTGGTGACGAGGCGGGCGGTCATGGTGGCTCCTTCGAGGTGTCTGAATCGATCTAGTAGTAGCCTAGCCGGAGCACCTGATGGAGTCGAGCCGAGAGGGGTGTCTCGCCGTGTCGGAGCGGGTGACTCTGCTCACGCTGGCCCGCGACCTCGGCGTCTCGCGGGCCACGGTGTCCAATGCCTACAACCGGCCGGACCAGCTGTCCACGGCGTTGCGCAGCCGGATCCTGGCCCGCGCCGAGCAGCTTGGCTTCGCCGGCCCCGACCCGATGGCCCGCGGGCTGCGCAGCGGCCGGACCGGCGCCGTCGGCGTGCTGATCGACCAGGGCCTGTCGTACGCGTTCTCCGACCCCACCGCCGTGCTCTATCTCGATGGCCTGGCGACCGAGCTGCAAGGCGACGGGCTCGGCCTGCTGCTTCATGCGGGCACCGGGTCCAGGACCGACGCCGAGCTCGTCCGCGCCGCGGCGGTCGACGCCTGGGTGATCCGGTCTCTGCCCGAGGACGAACCGGCGGTCGAGGCGGCCGTGGCCCAGCAGCGCCCGATGGTGGTGCTCGACCAGCCAGACCTGCCCGGCGTCCCCCTGGTCGGCATCGACGACGCCGGCGGCGCGGCCGCGGCGACCCGGCACCTGGTGGACCTCGGTCACCGCGCCGTGTCGGTGCTGACGATGCCGCTGCGCCCCGACGGCTACCAGGGCCTGGTGGACGCAGCCCGCGAGCGGTACGCGACCTACCCGGTGATGCGCAACCGGCTGTGCGCCGTCGAGCAGACGTTGAGCGCAGCGGGTGTGGACTGGGTCGACGTGCCGGTCGTCGAGTGCGCGGTCAACGACTTGGACACCGGCGCGCTCGGCGCCTACGAGCTGCTGCACCGCACCCCGGCCCCAACGGCCATCCTCGCGCTCAGCGACCAGCTGGCCCTCGGCGCGCTGCGGGCCGCGCAGGAGATGGGCGTCACCGTGCCGGGTACCTGCTCGGTGGTCGGCTTCGACGACGCACCGGGCGCGTCGACGGCGGTGCCCCCGTTGACGACGGTGGCCCAGCCGCTGCGCGAGCGCGGCCAGGCGGCTGGCGCGATCGTCCGTGCGCTGCTGGCTGGTGAGCCGGCGTCGACGCCCGCGCGGTTGCCGGTGTCCCTGGTCCTGCGGGACAGCACCGCACCCCCACAGCGCTGAGGGTCGACGGGTTCCCCGTCTCGGCCGCGGTGGTTGCGTGGACCCAACGGGCATAGCCTCAGATCATGACGGCACAGTCGTGGGCCGCCACCTCGGACGCGTTCGAGCAGGCCGCGCACTGGTTCGTGCGCACTGCGGCGCGCGGCGACGGCCGCTGGGACAGCCCGGCGCTGGACCAGTGGACGGTCCGCGACCTGGTCGGGCACACCAGCCGGGCGTTGCTGACCGTCGAGACCTACCTCGGCCACGACGCCACCGGCGTGGACGTACAGACGCCGGAGGACTATTTCCGCCGCGCGCTCACCAGCGTCGGCGACCCCGCGGCGGTGGCCCAGCGCGGCCGCGACGCCGGCGCCGCGCTGGGTCCGCACCCGGCCGACTCGGTGGCCGAGATCGCCACCCGGGTGCTGGCCACCGTCCGCGTCGCCGCCGAGGACGACCTCGTCGCGACTCCGGTGGGCGGCATGCGGCTGGTCGACTACCTGCCGACCCGGACGTTCGAGCTCACCGTCCACACCTGCGACCTGGCCGCGGCGCTGGACGAGCCATTGGAGGTGCCAGCGGCCGCCGCGGCGGCGAGCGTCCACCTGCTCGGCGGGCTCGCTGCCGGCGGGGGCCAGGCCGGTCCGCTGCTGCTGGCCGCGACCGGCCGGACCCCGCTGCCGACCGGCTTCACCGTGCTGTGAGCACCCACGGCATGCTTGCTGGCAGCGCCTCGACTCCACCGACCAAGGGAGCAGCACATGCCTGGTGAACTCGTCCGCCCGCGCAAGCGTTGGATCGCGGGGGTGTGCGCCGGCCTTGGCCAACGGTTCGGGCTGTCACCGAACGTGGTGCGGTTGCTGTTCGTGCTCAGCTGCGCCCTGCCTGGCCCGCAGTTCATTGTCTACATCGCGCTGTGGATCCTGATGCCGTCAGCGGACTGACCCCGCCGCCGGTCACTCCCCGGTGGTGCCGTCCAGCAGCTCGCGGGTCGCATCGGCGTGGCCGGCATGGCGTGCGGTCTCCTCGATCAGGTGGATCAGCACCCAGCGCAGGTCCGCGTCGTTGCCGAACCGACACGGCGCTGTCAGCGACGGCATCGCCCGTACGGCGGCATCGGTCGCCGCCGCCCTGGCGCGGTAGGCCCGCACGGCCGCAGCCACCACGAGCTCCGGTCCAGGCGTGAACTCGGCCTCGCTGCGGGACACCTGGGCGCCGGCCATGCCGCCGTCGATCCACCGCCACTCCACGTGGGTCAGGTGGTTGACGATCCCGAGCAGGCAGATCAGCGCATCGCCCGGCGTCCACCGGGCCTGCTCGTCGCTGAGGCCGTCGATCTTGCGTACGACGGCGTCGCGCAGGTGGTCCAGCCAGCGCAGCAGCAGCTCGCGCTCGTCCGAGGTGCCCTGCGGAGCCTCGACCTCGCCGCTCGCCGCCATGCAGCGACCGTAGCGGCCCACTCCCAGGCGAGACCGCGTGACGGGCATGGTGGCGGCGGGGCGGCAAGTCCTATGGTGTGCCGGGTGAGCGACGAGCCAGCAGCCACCACCGAGCAGGACCGATCGGCCGAGGCCTGCGCCTTCTGCGCGATCGTGAGCGGTCAGTCGGACGCCACCCGCGTCTACGAGGACGAGCACCTGCTCGCGTTCATGGACACCCACCCGGTGACGCCGGGGCACCTGCTGGTGGTCCCGAAGAAGCACGCGGCCTTCCTGCGCTACCTGCCGGAGGCGCACGGGGCCGGCCTGTTCGTTGTGGGCCAGCGCCTCGCCACCGCCCTGCTGGACAGTGGCCTGCGCTGTGAAGGCGTCAACTTCTTCCTCGCCGACGGCACTGCCGCGGGCCAGGAGGTCTACCACGTGCACCTGCATGTCTTCCCGCGCTTCGCCGACGACGGCTTCCGGCTGGACGCCAACTGGAGCGAGCCGACGCGGGGGGATCTGGAGGACACCGCGAAGAAGATCCGGGCCGGGCTAGACCCCGAGCACCGCGCCGCCGAATCGGAGCCTGCTGAGGCGGACTGACGTCAATGTTAGATGCGGCTAGAGGCCAGCAGCGAGTACATGAACATGTCCCGGCGCTCGTCACCGACCTCCTGCCAGCTGCGCAGCAGCCCCTCCCGCTTGTATCCGCCCGCTCGGCCGCTCGCCACGACGCGGCGTTCCACGGTTCGACGTACAGCTCGACACGGTGGATGCCCGGCAGGCCGACGCCCCACCGCGACAGCGTACGGAGGGCATGACTCGCAAGCCCGCGCCCGCGATGGGCGGCGACGATCCAGTAGCCGACGCTGGCTCGGCCGTCCCGCCTACCGGCGAGCCACAGCCCGATCTGCCCGACGGCCTCGCCGCTCGTCGCGTCGGCGATCGCGAACGAGTAGCCGTCCCCGTCGCTCAGCCGTGCGTGCTGGCGGTTTATGAACGCCCGCGCCTGTTCGGAGGCCAGGTACGGCAAGCGGTTCTCGCCGGCCGAGCCCGGCCGCGGAGCCGCGCAGGACCAGATCGCCTTCCAGATGGGATGCGAGGACGTCGCGGATGGGTTGGGGAACCGAGTCTCGACCCTGGGATCTCGGTTGCGCTGAGGGGTGCCAGCGAGCCGGCGACTGAGCGACACAAGCCGACGATCGCCGGCACGGCGGTCTACGGTCACTGTCGTGGGCCCCGATGCCTATCTGACGCATACCCGCCAGGACTTGGACGCGTTCGCCGCCTGCCTGGCCGCCGACCTGTCGACGCCCATCGAGCACTGCGGCGACTGGACGCTCTACGACCTTGCCGACCACCACGGCCGCGGCAGCATCTGGACCGTGGCGGCGATCACCGAGCGGCGCGGAGATCACCAACCCCCGGCCGCCCCGCGAGACCCGGCCGCTCTGCGGGCCTGGTTCGACGCGGCCACCGACCAGTTGATACGCGCCCTGAGCGTGGATCCGGCCACCGAGGCCTGGACGATCCACCCGCCGCCCACGGTCGGGTTCTGGCGGCGGCGCCGTTGCCTGGAGGCGCTCATCCACCGCTGGGACGTCGAGCACGCGCTGGCCATCGATACCCCCATCGACTCCGAGCTAGCCGACGACGGCGTCGCTGAGATGGTGGACACCCTTGCGCCCCGCCAGATCCGGCTCGGACGCGCAGCCGAGCCGCGGCACGCCGTACGTTTCGCCGCCACCGACACCGGCGGCTCGTGGATCCTAGGGCCGGGTGCCCCGGTCGCCACCGCCAGCGGTGCAGCCGCCGACCTGCTGCTGATGCTGTGGCGGCGGCTCGCACAGCAGAGTGCGGGCATCAGCTGGGAGGGCGACGTCGAGTCGGCCCAGCGGGTGCTGAGCGAGCCGCTCGTTCCCTGAGCGCTGACAGGAACGGCCCGATGCCGACAGGCGGCCCCCTCTCCGTCTTCGGTGGTAGTCGTAGGCTGGCGGGCGTGACGCCAACGGGGGTCAGCGGCAGGCTCGTCTGGGTGACGCTGGTCGCCCTGATCCTCATCACGGGGGCCTTCGCGACCATCAGGGTCAGCATCGACTGGCCGAACGTGGCGTCCGGGACCGTGCCACCAGACGACTCGTACGACCAGCGCTACGCGCTGCACCCGGTGCTGGCCTACGCCCACATCCTGCCCGGCGTGCTCTACCTGGTGGGGGCACCGCTCCAGCTGTCCCGTCGCTTCCGGGAGCGGCACTTCACGTTGCACCGCCGGCTGGGCCGGGTGCTGCTGCCGGCGGGCATCACGGCCGGGGTCTTCGCCATCGCGTTCGGCGCCCCCGTACGCGTTCGGCGGTCTGTCCGAGTCAAGCGCGACTGTGCTGTTTGCGGCGTACTTCCTGGTCGCGCTGGTCACCGCGTTCGCCGCCATCAAGGCCGGCGACGTGACCGGCCACCGGCGTTGGATGATTCGTGCCTTCGCCATCGGACTCGCGGTGGGGACGATCCGGATCTGGGTCGGGGTGTTCCAGGCGACCGGGCTGCTGTCGCTCGAGGACAGCTTCGGTCCGGCGTTCTGGCTGGCGTTCGTGCTGCACGCGTTGGCCGCGGAGCTGTACTTGTCCAGGCGGCCGAGCGCCCTTCCGCGAGCATCTCGCCGGGTGGTCACCACCTGACAAGTCGGGCGTCGACGGCGGAGCGGGTCGGGATCGACGGGACCGCGCCGGCCGTTTCAACACTGAGCGCGCCCGCGGTGACCGCCCGGCGCACGGCGACGTCTATCGCCGACCCGGTGGCAAGGGCAGCGGCCAGCACCCCGACGAAGGTGTCGCCCGCCCCCGTGGTGTCGACCGCGTCGGCTGGTACGCCCGGCGTACGGGTCAGGCCGTCGGCGTCGACGTGGGCGGCGCCGTCGGCCCCCAGCGTCACCACCACCGCGCGCCCCCGGTCGGTCAGCGCCACCGCGGCATCGACCGGGTCGCCCGCACCGCCGAGGGCGACCGCCTCGTGCTCGTTGACCACCAGCACATCCACGAGCCGCAGCAACTCGTCGTCCAGCGGCTGCGCCGGTGCGGCATTCAGCAGCACGGTGGTGCCGTTCGCCCGGGCGGCCTCCGCTGCCTCAGCGACCCCGGCGACCGGGCCCTCCAGCTGGGCCACCAGCACTGCCGCGTCGGCGATCGTCTCGCGACCCAAGGCCCGCAGCTCCGTCATGACCGCGTTGGCACCGGGCGCGACCACTATCGCGTTCTCGCCGGAGTCCGCCACCACGATCAGCGCGGCGCCGCTGGGCTCGTCGACCCGGCGTACGGCGGCGGTGTCGATGCCGTCGGCGTGCATGGCGGCCAGCAGCTCGTCGCCGGCGTCGTCGTGCCCGAGGGCGGCGATCATCGCGGTGGTGGCCCCGGCGCGCACGGCGGCGACCGCCTGGTTGAGCCCCTTGCCGCCGGCATGCCGGTCCTGCCCGGTGGCCAGCACGGTCTCGCCCGGTGCCGGGATGGTGGCCACCCGCAGCACCTGGTCGAGGTTGGCGCTGCCGAGCACCGCGACGTCGACGTGCATCCGCACTCACCCCCCGAGGCTGACCGAGCCGTCGTCGCGCAGCGTCCAGAACGGGTTGTGCGCGACCTCCCACGGGTGCCCGTCCGGGTCCGCGAACAGCCCGGAGTAGCCGCCCCAGAAGGTGTCGGCGCCCCACCGGCGTACGTCCGCACCGGCCGCCTCGGCCTCGGTGAGCACCTGGTCGACCTCTGCGGTCGAGCCCACGTTGTGGGCCAGCGTGACCCCGCCCCAGCCGCCGCCGTCGGTGGCGGCCGAGTCCGCAGCCAGCAGGGCGCGGTCCCACAGCGCGACCACGATGCCGCCCACCTGGAAGAACACGACGTCGTCGACCGGCCGGTCGGCGGGGGTCCAGCCCAGGCGCTCGTAGAACGCCCGCGCGCCGGCCAGATCGGCGACGCCGAGGGTGATGACGCTGAGCCGTTGGTCCATGCCGGCAACCGTAGGGCCGGTCGCCGCCATCCGGTCTGCCTGGTCCGCCGGGCAGGCGTTGACCGCGTCCAGTGCGGTGTTTTGGGTCACCTGGGCGCCGACCGGTGACCGCTAAGGCCGCACTCGACTTGCCTGGACGAGCCGCCAGCAGCGGTACGCGACGCCGATCGCGAACACCCCAGCCCCCGCCGCGACACTGCTGCCGGGAAGGGTGGCGACCAGCACGACGCAGCCCACGGCGCCGACGACCTGCAGGGGCCGGGGGAACCGGCGGTCGGGCACGGTCTGCCGCAGCGCGCTCAGGTTGGCGACCAGGTAGTAGACCAGCACGCCGAACGACGAAAACCCGATCGCCCCGCGCAGGTCGAGGCTCAGCACCAGCACGCAGACGACCACGGCCAACGCGACCTCGGCGTGGTGTGGCACCTGGTGTCGGGGGTGTACGGCGGCCAGCCAGTCCGGCAGGTCCCCCGCCCGCCCCATTGCCATCGCCGTACGCCCCACGCCGGCCACCAGCGCCAGCAGCGCCCCGAGGGCGGCAGCCGCCCCACCGATGCGCACGACCCAGCCCGCCCAGGCCCAGGACCCGGCTTCCACCGCGGAGCCCAGCGGCGCGGCCGACGCTGCCAACCCGTCGGATCCGAGCACGGCCAGGGCGGCCACCGCGACGGTGACGTAGATCGCGACAGTCGCGCCCAGCGCCGCCGAGATGGCGCGCGGGATGGTGTGCCGTGGGTCGCGGACCTCCTCGCCGAGGGTGGCGATCCGCGCGTACCCGGCGAAGGCGAAGAACAGCAGCCCGGCGGCCTGCAGCACGCCGTACGGACCGATGGCGGCGCCGTCGCCGTCCAACACGCGCTCGGCGGCTGCTTCGCCGCCGAGGAAGCTCGCCGCAACGACCACCGCCAGCGCCAGCAGCACCACGACCACGAGCACCCGGGTGACCCGCGCGGTGCGGGTGATGCCGCGGTAGTTGACCGCCGCCAGCGCGACGACGGCCGCCGCGGCGACGGGACGCTCCAAGAGGCCTGGCGTGGCGTACGCGGCGAAGGTCAGCGCCATCGCCGCACAGCTGGCGGTCTTGCCCACGACGAAGCCCCAGCCGGCGAGGAAGCCCCACCAGGGGCCGAGCTGCTGGCGGCCGTAGAAGTAGGTGCCGCCGGACGTTGGGTACTGGGCGGCCAGCTGGGCCGACGACGTGGCGTTGCAGTACGCGACGGTCGCAGCGACCGCCAGCGCCACCAGCACGCCAACCCCGGCGCCGGCCGCCGCGGCGGCGGGGGCAAAGGCCGCGAACACCCCGGCGCCCAGCATCGACCCGAGGCCGATGACGACCGCGTCGGTCGTGCCGAGCCGGCGGGCCAGGGCGGGCTGTCCGGCGCCGGTGGTCACGCGGCCAGTGTTCCAGCGGCCAGTGTTCCAGCGGCCAGTGTTCCAGCGGCCAGTGTTCCAGCGGCCAGTGTTCCAGCGGCCAGTGTTCCAGCGGCCAGTGTTCCAGCGGCCAGTGTTCCAGCGGCGCGGCGTCACAGGATCGCGGCGGTCTGCCACCGTAGGGCAGCGCCGGCGTCTCAGCGCACCCCGTGTGGCCGGAACTGCACGCTGATGCGCGGGCCGACCGGCCGCGCGGTCTTGGGCACCGCGTGGTCCCACGTGCGCTGGCATGAGCCCCCCATCACCAGCAGGTCCCCGTGGCCCACCGAGAACCGCCGGCTCGGCCCGCCGCCCCTGGGGCGCAGCAGCAGCGCCCGCGGGGCACCCAGCGACACGATGGCGACCATGGTGTCAGCCCGGCGGCCGCGACCGATGCGGTCGCCGTGCCAGGCGACGCTGTCCCTGCCGTCGCGGTAGTAGCACAGCCCCGCCGTCCGGAACTGCTCGCCCAGCTCGTCTCGGTAATGCATGCTGAGCGCTTCGCGGACCCGGTCGAGCGACGGGTCGGGCAGCGGGTCGTCCTCGCCGTAGAAGCTCAGCAGCCGCGGCACGTCCACCTCGCGGTCGTACATCTGCCGGCGCTCGCCGTGCCACGGCACGCCGGTCACCAGCCGGTCGAAGAGCGCATCCGCACCGCCGAGCCAGCCCGGAGCAAGATCGACCCACGCGCCGTGGTCGAGGACGGTGCGCGCCGTGACGGTGTCGAGGCCGCCGGGCACGATCGCGGCGTCGGCCCCGGCGGTGCAGGCGTCGAGCAGCGAGGGTTGCAGCACGGCGGACATGTCCCTAGCGTACGCCACGCTCGAACGTACGTTCTAGTATGCGGCGTGGTCGAGTGCGTCGTTGTGGGTCACCGCGAGCGCTCGGTGTGACTGCAAACGCCGCACTCGATCGAGCCTCGGTTGCAGCCTCGAGGCGGCGCAGCGGTGGCGGCGGCGCTCGCTCGTCAGTGCTCCCGGCGACTGGTGAGCAGCGGCTCGAGCGCCGTCCACAGCGCGTCGAGGTCCTCGTGTACGCCGGCGGCGCCCGCCTTCTCCAGCTCGGCGACGGAGAAGCCGCCGGCCAGCAGGCAGTGCGTGTCGACGTCGATCGCGGCGGCGGCGACGATGTCCCACACCGAGTCGCCGACCATGACGGCGTTGCCGTGGTCGACCCGGTCCAGCGCGGTGGTCAGCAGGTCCGGCGCGGGCTTGGTCTGCTCGGCGTCGGCGGAGCTGGTCCAGACGTCGGCCAGCGGCCGCGCGTCCAGCAGGTCGAGGTAGTGGTCGACGTGGTCGGCCTTGCCCGAGCTGGCGAGCACGACGGTGCAACCACGCTCGTGCAGCCGCTCGAGCAGCTGGCGGGCGCCGTGGACGGCGCAGATCTCCGGCAGGTACGACGCAACCTCCTCCTCCCACGCGGCCCGCAGCCCGTCGCCGTGGCGCTGTTCGACCTCGTCACCGGCCACCTCGGTGACCAACTTGTCCCCGCCCATCCCGAGCGCGCGGTGGATGCGCCACACCGACGGCGTGACGTCGAAACGCCGGAACGCCTTGAACCACGACAGCGCGTGGTGGTAGTTGCTGTCGACCAGGGTGCCGTCCACGTCGAGCACGACGGTGTCGAAGGTGCTCATCAGGTGTCGATCGTCTCCTCGTGGCTGGTGTTGCTGGCGTGGACAGCGCAGCCGGCATGCTATCGCCGGGTGATCTTCCGACGGTCCACGCGGGCGTACTGGTCACAACGTCGGAAGATGCGCCGGGGGGACAGCGGGGGCAGCGTGGTCAAACCGAGCGTCCGCCCACCGTACGGTTAGCGCCATGCCGCCGGACCGGACCCTCGCCGTGCGCCCGGTCACCAGGTCCGACGCCGAGGCGATCGCGGCGCTCTACCGCCCGTACGTCGAGCAGACGAGCGGCAACTTCGAGTACGAGCCCCCCGACGCCGCCGAGGTGGCCGGCCGCATCGCCAGCCATCCCGGCCACCCCTGGCTCGTTGCACTCGCCGCACCCGCCGACCCCGCCGACGACACCCTGGCCGGCTTCGCCTACGTCCAGCCGCTGCGGTCGCGGGCGGCCTACCAGTGGACGGTGGAGACCTCGGTGTACGCCGCCGCACCCGGCCGGGGAGTCGGCGGACTGCTGATGCGAGCGCTGTTCGACGCGTGCGTGGTCGGCGGCTGGCGCCAGGCCTTCGCGGGCAGCGCGTTACCCAACGAGGCCAGCGTCGCCCTGCACGAGCGGCTCGGCTTCGTCCGCGTCGGCACGTTCTCGCGGGGTCGAGTTCAAACACCGATGCTGGGTCGACGTCGGCTGGTGGCACCGCGCGCTCGTCGACACCGCTCCCTCGGCACCACCGCGGCCGGCTGACATGCTGCCGCGGTGAGCGCCACCCCGCTGCTGATCCCGCCCGGCGCCAGCGCGGCCGACGCCGAGCGCCAGCGCGGCCTCACCCGCATGCGCGCGGTCGCCCTCGCCCTGCTCGCGCTGGCGGCGGTGATCTACGTCCTCACCCTCGACCTGGGCGGCGCGTGGGGCTACGTGCACGCGGCGGCCGAGGCGGCGATGGTCGGTGCGATCGCGGACTGGTTCGCCGTGACCGCGCTGTTCCGCCATCCGCTGGGTCTGCCGATCCCGCACACCGCGCTCGTCCAGACTCGCAAGGACGTGCTCGGGCGCAGCCTGCAGGCCTTCGTGACGGAGAACTTTCTCGCCGAGGACGTCGTACGCGGGCGGGTCGAGCGTGCCGAGGTCAGCCGGCGTGCCGGGCGCTGGCTGGCCGAGCCGGAGCACAGCGAGCGGGTCGTGGCCGAGGCCAGCACGATGCTGCGGCACGGGCTGACCCGGCTGCGCGACGACGACGTCGCCAGCCTGGTCACTGACGAGCTGCTGCCCCGGCTGTCCGACGAGCCGCTCAGCGAGGTCACCGGCCGGCTGCTGCAGGAGGTGGTCGGCGAGGGTGCCCACCACGGCTTGGTCGACCTGGTGCTGGTCGAGCTGCACCGCTGGCTGGTCGACAACGCCGACACCGTCGCCGAGGTGGTGGGGGAGCGGGCGCCGTGGTGGTCGCCGATCTGGCTGGACGAGCGGGTCGCGCGCCGGCTGCACATCGAGGCCGTCGCCTGGGTCGCCGACATCCGCGACGACCCGCTGCACCCCGCGAGGCACGCCCTCGACACCCTGCTCGCCGACCTCGCCCGCGACCTGCAGCGCGACCCCGACACGATGGAGCGCTTCGAACGGCTCAAGCGCCGGATCCTTGCCGCACCTCAGGTCGCGGTCACCGTCACGTCGCTGTGGAAGGCGGTACGCCGGGCGCTGCTCGTCGCGCTGGACGAGCCCGACAGCCTCGTCCGCACCCGCGCGGTGGCGGCGCTCGGAGACTTCGGCCGGCGCCTCGGCACCGACGAGGCCCTGCGCGCCCGGCTGGACGGCTGGGCCAGCGACTTCGCCGCGTACGTGGTGCACACCTACGGCGACGAGATGGCCACGGTCATCTCCGACACCGTCGAGCGGTGGGACGGCGACGACGCGGCCCGCCGGATCGAGCTGCACGTCGGCCGCGACCTGCAGTTCATCCGCATCAACGGCACCCTGGTCGGTGCGCTGGTCGGGCTGGTCATTCACGCCCTGACCCAGCTGCTGTGACCCGGGGTCAGGGTGCCGGCTGCCGGTGCCGGTCCGTAGGTTTGGCTCATGAGCGATTCCGACACCCCGACTCCCGAGACCTCGGCCGAGAAGCCCACCGAGGCGTGGGCCACCGGTGACGAGCCGATCACCGGCCCGCAGCGCAGCTATCTCGAGACCCTCGCCCGCGAGAGCGGCGAGCAGGTCCCCGAGGGGCTGTCCAAGGCACAGGCCTCCGAGCTGATCGACGAGCTGCAGCAGCGTTCGCCGCGGACCAGCTGACATGCGGGTCGAGATCTGGTCCGACGTCGTCTGCCCCTGGTGCGCGGTCGGCAAGCGCCGCTTCGAGGCGGCACTCGACCGGTTCGAGCACCGCGACGAGGTCGAGGTGGTCTGGCGCGCCTTCGAGCTCGACACCCAGGCCGAGTCCGCGGCGCCCGGCGAGGTGAACGGCCCGGGTGAGTACGCGGCGCGGCTGGCCGCCAAGTACGGCACCGACCGCGCGCAGGCCCAGCAGATGATCGACTCGATGACGGAGGCGGCGGCCGCCGAGGGGCTCGACTTCCACTTCGAGCGGGCCGTGCGCGCCAACACCTTCGACGCCCACCAGGTCATCCACGCCGCCGCCGAGCACGGGCTGCAGGACGCCGTGAAGGAACGGCTGCTGCTGGCGTACTTCACAGAGGGGGAGGCGGTCGGCGACCGCGAGGTGCTGGTGCAACTGGCGGCCGAGGCCGGTCTCGACGCCCACACGGTGCGCACCGCGTTGGCCGAGCAGACCGCGGCGGCGGCGGTGCGCGACGAGGAGGCCGAGGCGATGCGGCTGGGCATCGGCGGGGTGCCGTTCTTCGTCTACGACCGCACGTACGGGGTGTCGGGGGCACAGCCCGCCGACGCGCACCTGGAGGTGTTGCGCACGGCGTGGGCGGCCAGCCACCCGCTGACGATGGTCGGCGCCGAGCAGGCCGGCGGCGGTGGTGCGGCATGCGGGCCCGACGGTTGTTCGGTCTGAGGCGGCGTCGCCGCCGGGCCGCCTCGGCCGGTGTGCTCGGGCTGCACTTCGAGCCGCTGGCGCAGTTCCGCCCGTTCGCGATCGTGGCGCCGGGCTTCGGGCGGGTCGACGAGCCGGCGGCGGGCACCGTGGCCGGGCTGCACCGCTCCGGCGTCACCCCGGTGGCGCCGTTCGCCGCCGTCGAGGCGGAGGTGACCGGGCTGCCCGACCGGTGCGCCGTCGGCCTGGCCGGTGACGCCACTGACCCGGCGGCCGACCACCTGCTCGCTGTCTACGACGCCGGTCGCCACCAGCTGGAGCTGCAGGTGCGGTGCGCCGGCGGCACCCACACCGTGGCCAGCCGCACGGCCCGGCTGAGCGCTCCGTTCCGGCTGGCGTTCGTGCTGTGCGAGAACCAGGTGAGCGTGCTCGCCGACGGCGGCGACGGCCAGTGGGAGGTGCTGCTGACCGAGCGCGCCGGGGTCGCCCGGCTGATCGACCTGCGTGACCCCGCCACGCTGGCCCGTCTCTCGTACGCCTGGGGGGCGCCGGCCGACGCGGGGACCGCGCAGCTCGGTCGGGTGCGGGCCGGCCCGTTCGGCTCCACCGGGCTGCGCGACCTGCACCTGGTACAGGACGACAACGGCCGCCCCTACATCCGAGACGGCCACGCCTACCTCACCGCCACCTGCGCGGGGATGGGGTTCTTCCACGCCGCGCACTGGGGCGTGTTCACGCTCGACCTGACCGACCCGACGTCACTGCGCCAGGTTGCCCAGCTGTACTCGCGCCGCGACGCCCGGGTGCTCGGCGACCACGCCGGTCAGCTGGTCGTCGACGAGGGCAGCGGCCGGTGCCTGGTCGGGGTCAGCGCGTGGGGTGACTTCGGCAGCCCGAGCAGCCGGGTGCACGTACGGCAGACCACCACGGCGCTCGACGTGCTGGCGGGGGTGCACGTGCTCGACACCGAGCCGATGGCGCTGCCTACCGACGTCGGCGCCTGGGACCCGGCCATCACGCGTATCGACGACCGCTGGCACGTCGCCTTCGTCGAGAGCCCCAGCCAGGGCGACCCGTTCGACTTCCACCCGGCGCTGGCAGCCGGCCCCAAGGGTGGCGAGCCCTTCACCGACCTCGAGTTGATCGGCGCCGACACCGACCTCGAGCACTGCGAGGGCCCGATCCTGCAACGGGTCGGCGACGAGTGGTCGGTGCTGGCCAGCGACGGCCGGCACCGCTGCTACCTCGCGTACGACCTGGCGATGCAGCGCCGCGAGGGCACGCTGGACGCCCCGTACGGCAGCAACATCCCGCACCCGCAGCTGGTGCCGCTGCCGGACGGGGGGTGGTGGCTGGTGACCTTCGACGGCACCCAGTTCGCCGAGCCGCAGCTCGGCTACGGCGGTCACGGCGACGTGGTCGTCATGCGCTCCGAGCCCTGACGGGTGCCGGCCCAGGCGACCCACGGCCAGGTCAGCAGCGCCCACACGGTGAGGATGATCGCCACCTCGGCCAACAGGTAGACCGGCCACTCTCCGAGGTAGTCCAGCACCGACGCCGCGTTCGGCTTGGCGTTGAGGTAGCCGTAGTTGGTGCCCAGCGCGGCGTTGAAGCCGAAGATGCTGACCGCCCAAGTCGCCGTGATCACGACGGCGCTGCGGTAGCCGCGCCACGTCGGTCGCTGGCCGACCCCCCAGGTCAGGTAGCAGGCCGCCCACACGACCGCCATGTGCATGCCCCAGAACAGCACGTATACCGGATCGGGGAAGTCCGCAGCCAGGTCGGGCGTCAGCGCTGCCTGGGTCACGAGGGTCAGGCCCCAGTAGTAGGTCAGCGCGACCGCCCACGGCCGCCGCGTCCACAGCGCGTACGGGGCGGCCAGCGCGGCCAGGTCGCACAGCTGCACGGGCAGGGTCCGTTCCACGTCCCAGCCCGACTGCAGCAGCGTGAGCAGCTGCAGCGGCACGATGAACGCGAGCATGCCGATCGCCAGGACGCGGCCGTCCCGTCTTGCCGCCGCCCCGCCGGTGTCGCGGGTCCGGGCGACGGCGACGACCGCCAGCGAACCGGCGACCAGCACCATCAGGGCGACCAGGTGCGACGTGCCGTACGGCGTGAATCGGTCCATCGCGGTGACACCGTCCATGGCTGCGGGGTCGGCCGAAGCGTACGGCTTTCAGCGTATCGGGCTTGGCTGAACGGGCTGGCCGGTCGGCGCAGGCCGCTCAGCTATCCGCGGATCGCTGACGTGACGGATCAGCCGGGACATCCGGCGGCGGAACCAAGCCCACTCCACCTCGGCCAGGTGGCGTACCGACCCGAGCAGCGACATCGTCGATGGCTCGACGGAGCGCCGGGCCAGCTCGGCCGCGTCGAGGCCTGAGCACTTCAGCTCGAGGGTGAGGCGCTGGGCGCGCAGGTACTCGACCAGCGTGGCCCGCTCGTCGCCCGGGCTGGGGCCGTTCTCTCGCGGGTCGTGCTCGGCGTCGACGAACTTGTCTGCCCTGCTGCGGGAACCGCTCATGAGTGTCATCGTCCACGGCTGGTGTGGGTGCCGCCACGCACTTGCTCGTCGACGCGGGCGGCGAGGGCACGCAGCGTCTCGGAGCAGCCGGCGTCGACCCTGGCGTCGACCAGGTCGTCACCCCGGGTCGGCCCACGGTTGACCAGCACCACCGCGATGCCGGCCCGGCTCGCCTGGCGGACGAACCGCAGGCCGCTCATCACCGCCAAGCTGGACCCGGCCACCAGCAACACGTCCGCGGCGGCCACCATCGCGGTGCACCGGGCGACCCGGTCCTTGGGCACGTTCTCGCCGAAGAACACCACGTCCGGCTTCAGTGGGCCACCGCAGCTCGGGCAGGCCGGCAGAGCGTACGCAGCGGTGTCGTCGAGGTCGGCGTCCCCGTCTGGCCGCACGGCAACCGCCTGCTGCGTCCAGCCGGGGTTGAGCCGGTCGAGGGTGGCCTGCAATGCCCTGCGGCTGATGACCTTCCGACAGCCGAGGCACACCACGTCGTGGATGCGGCCGTGCAGGTCGACCAGCTCGCGACTGCCCGCCCGCGCGTGCAGGCCGTCGACGTTCTGGGTCATCAGCCCGGTCAGCACGCCGAGCCGCTCGAGCCGGGCCAGCGCCAGGTGGCCGTCATTGGGCCGGGCGGTGCCCATCCGCGCCCAGCCGAGGTGCGCGCGGGCCCAGTAGCGGCGCTGCGCGTCCGGCCCGGTCACGAACTCCTGGTGCGTCATCGGCCGGCGTACCGGCGCACCGGGACCGCGGTAGTCGGGGATGCCGGAGTCGGTGGACAGCCCAGCGCCGGTCAGCGCGACGACGCGAGCGCCGCGTACGAGGTCCACCACGTCGTCCAGGGGGTCGGTGATCGCCTGCGGCACATTCCTATGGTGCCCGCTGGCGCAACCCGCCGCTTGCTGGCGGTGATGCCGGGGCGGCCCAGTTGCCTGCGGTACTTGGTGCACTGGGCACCGGCTGGGGTCTGGGCCTGGTGCTGGTGGAACCGAGTGGTCGCGGGCGCGGCCCGATCGTGCGGGTCTGGGCCATGGACCGCCCCTCACTTGGTGCACTGGGCACCGGCTGGGGCCTGGGCCTGGTGCTGGTGGAACCGAGTGGTCGCGGGCGCGGGGGCTGCGACCGGTCAGCCGCGAGGCGACTTACGCAGGTGGATCACGGAGTACTCCCCGCGCAGCGCGATACCAGAGGTGGTTCGGTCGCTGCGCGTGGCCAGGTGTGCCGCCAGCTCCGCCCGTACGCGGTCGGCCGCGCGCTGGGCAACCAGCGCGTCGAACATGGCCATCCACGATCCGGAGTGGGTGAGGAAGGCGTCGACGGCGGCCTCTGGGGAGGCGAACCCGATGGGGTGGGTCGCCCGCCGCGCATCGGCCACCGTGAGTCCGGTGTCGGCGAAGAAGCCGGCCACGTGCTCGGCCTCGGCCCAGCGGGACGCATCCACTCGGGCGGGCGTCAGCAGGTCGCGCAGGGACGGCGGCGGGCCACCGAAGGCGCCGTCGCGGTGCCAGGCGGCCACCCCTACGGTGCCGCCGGCCCGGCACGCCCCGGCCAGCTGGGCGGCCACCGCGTGCGGATCGTCCGCGTACATCACCCCGAACGAGGAGGCAACCACGTCGAAGACACCGACACCTCCGAGGTCGTCATAGCTGCCCTCCAGGAACGTGACATCGACGCCCTGGGACGAGGCCCGTCGCTCGGCGATCGCGAGTAGCTCGGGCGTCAGGTCCACACCCACGACCCGCGCACCGCGCCGGGCCGCCTCGATCGCGACCGCCCCGGTGCCACATGCGACGTCGAGCAGGTCACACCCGGTCAGGTCCAGCGGCACGTCCGTACCCGACAGCACGTCGCGCGACGCGTCGGTGAACCAGTCCCCCACCACCTCGTAGCTGCCGCCGGCCCATACCGCCCGGGTGGCCGCGAGCGAGTCGTCAGCAGACATCAGCGACGGGGGTGGCGCGGCGTGGTTGCGTAGCCGGGCGCCGACGTCGGGTACGACATGCTGCTGCGAGCACTGTGGCGGACGAGCTTGTCCGGCCACAGGGTCATGGCCACACCCGCGGCCAGGACGCCCAGCGCCATCAGCGCGCCGATGACCAGCAGCGGGTGTGATCCCCACTGCGTGCCGCCAGCGCCCACGAGAAGAGCCCGGCGGGAGTCAGAACCCCCACCGCGAAGCCGAGCACCACGAGGAGCCGGCGGGAGAGGGGCAGGGCGGCGAACCGGGCCCAGTTGCCGTGAGCCACCCGGACCTGTTGCTCGATCTCCCGCTCAAGCTCCGGCCTGTCCATGTGCAGAGTTTACGGAGCATCAACCAGCCGGGGCAGCCCGTCGTCGGTCGTCAGCAGCAGATCGGCCCGCTCCCGGGTTGCCTCCGCAGCGAAGTGCGCCTGCTCCTGGGCGGCCCAGCGCTCCCAGAACGGAGCGAACGTCTGGCCGTCACGCGCCAGGCCCCGCTCCATCCGTACGTCGTGGCTCGCCTCGACCCACACCAGCAGCGCCTCGTGCGCAGCGCAGGCTCGTGACCCCGCGGCGACACCCTCGACCACGATCACGGGCCAGCGGGGGAGCTCGTGCCACTCGGCGTACGCCCCGGTGTCCCAGTCATACCGCTGCCACCGCGCCACCCACCCCGCCGACAGCGGTTCGAGCACCCAGTCGAGCAGCCGCGGCACGGCGCCGGCCAGCCCGTCCCAGCCGGGGTACAGGTCGTCCATGTGGATCACGGGTGCGGCGGAATCGACCGACCCCAGGCGATCCGCCAGCAGCCCCGCCAGGCTGGTCTTGCCGGCGCCGGCGGGGCCGTCGACGGCGATGACGGCCGGCCGCTCGACGGTGCCGCCGGCTGCAGCCTCCCTGGCCCCGGACACCAGCTCGGCCGGCAGCGGCAGGCCGAGCTCGCCGGTGCCGTGCTCACCCTTCACAGCTGGTCCACCCGCCTCACCTGCACCACCGCGGTGCCCGCCTCGTCGCTTGCGGCCAGATCGACGATCGCCGAGATGCCCCAGTCGTGGTGGCCCTCGGGGTCGTCGAAGATCTGCCGCACCTCCCAACGCCCGGGCTCGGACGGGGGGTCCTCGGTCACGATCAGCAGGTGCGGGCCGCGGGCGTCGGCACCGTCGCCGAGCCACTCGTGCTCCTCGTAATACGCCCCCATCGCCGCCTCCCACGCCGCGGCGTCCCAGCCGGCGTCGGCGTCCAGCTCGCCGAGCGCGTCCCAGCGCCGGCGCGCGGCCAGCTCGACTCGGCGGAACATCGCGTTGCGCACCAGCACCCGGAACGCGCGCGCGTTGGCCGTCACCGGCCGCTCAGCAGCCTCGACCGGCCGCACCGCCACCACCTCGCCACCGCCGTCCGGCGCGGTCAGCTGCTCCCACTCGTCCAGCAGGCTCGAGTCGGTCTGGCGCACCAGCTCACCCAGCCACTCGACCACGTCGTCGAGCTCGTCGGTCCGGGCGACGGCGGGCATCCCGGTGCGCAGCGCCCGATAGGCGTCGGCCAGGTAGCGCAGCACCGCACCCTCCGAGCGGGTCAGCGAGTACAGCGCGACGTACTCGCCGAACGTCATCGCCCGCTCCCACATGTCGCGCACCACCGACTTGGGCGACACCTCGTGGTCGGCGACCCACGGGTGCCCACGGCGGTACATCTCGTACGCCGCGTCCAGCAGCTCGGCCAGCGGCCGGGGGTGGGTGACGTCCTCCAGCAGCTCCATTCGCTCCTCGTACTCGATGCCCTCGGCCTTCATCTGCGCGACCGCCTCGCCGCGGGCCGCGTGCTGCTGCGCTCGCAGCACCTGGCGCGGGTCGTCAAGGGTGGCCTCCATGACCGAGACGGTGTCCAGCACGTACGTCGGCGACTCTGGGTCGAGCAGCTCCAGCGCCGCCAGGGCGAACGTGGACAGCGGCTGGTTGAGCGCGAAGTCGGGCGGCAGGTCGACGGTCAGCCGCACCGTACGGCCGTCGACATCCGGCTCCGGCAGCCGCTCGACGACCCCGCCGGCGAGCAACGCGCGGTACGCGCCGATCGCGGTGTGGATGTGGCGACGCTGCGCGGCCCGAGGCTCGTGGTTGTCGGTCAGCAGCCGCCGCATCGCGGCGAACGGGTCGCCCGGCCGGGCGATCACGTGCATCAGCATCGCGTGACTGACCCGAAAGTGGCTGGTCAGCGGCTCTGGATCCGAGCCCACCAGCCGGTCGTGGGTCGCACTGCTCCAGGACACGAACCCCTGCGGCGGCTTCTTGCGCACGATCTTGCGCTGCTTCTTGACGTCGTCGCCGGCCTTGGCGATCAGCCGGGCGTTCTCCACCTCGTGCTCGGGTGCCTGCACGACGACGGTGCCCGCGGTGTCGTAGCCGGCCCGGCCGGCCCGGCCGGCGATCTGGTGGAACTCGCGCACCTGCAGGTGCCGCTGGCGTACCCCGTCGTACTTGGCGAGCGCGGTGAACACCACCGTACGGATGGGCACGTTGATGCCCACGCCGAGCGTGTCGGTGCCGCAGATGACCGCCAGCAGGCCCCGCTGGGCGAGGGTCTCGACCAGCCGCCGGTAGCGCGGCAGCATGCCGGCGTGATGCACGCCGATGCCGTGGCGCACCAGCCGCGAGAGCGTGCGGCCGAAGCCGGCGGCGAACCGGAAACCGCCGATCGCTTCGGCGATCGCGTCGCGCTGCTTGCGGCTGGCGACGCCGATGCTGGTCAGCGCCTGGGCGCGTTCTAACGCCGAGGCCTGGGTGAAGTGCACGACGTAGATGGGTGCCTGCCCGCCTCCCAGCAGGTCGGTGAGGGTCTCCTGCAGCGGGGTGCGCTCGTAGTAGTGGTGCAGCGGCACCGGCCGCTCTGCCGAGGTGACGACGGCGGTCTCCCGACCGGTGCGGCGGGTGAGGTCGCCGGCGAGGAAGGTGACGTCGCCGAGGGTGGCCGACATCGCCAGGAACTGCGCCTGCGGCAGCTCGAGCAGCGGCACCTGCCAGGCCCAGCCGCGGTCGGGGTCGCCGTAGTAGTGGAACTCGTCCATCACCACCTGCCCGATGTCGGCCCCGGCGCCCTCGCGCAGCGCCTGGTTGGCCAGCACCTCCGCGGTGCAGCAGATCACCGGCGCCCGCGCGTTGACGCTGGCGTCGCCGGTGAGCATGCCGACCCGGTCGGCGCCGAACACCGCGCACAGCGCGAAGAACTTCTCGCTTACCAGCGCCTTGATGGGGGCGGTGTAGAACGTGCGACGGCCGTCGGCGAGCGCGGCGAAGTGCGCGCCGATCGCGACCAGTGACTTCCCCGACCCGGTGGGCGTGGACAGGATCACATTGCTGTCGCTGACAATCTCCATCAGCGCCTCGACCTGCGCTGGATACGGTTCCAGCCCGGTCGACGTGGCCCAGCCGGTGAACGTATCGAACACGCCGTCAGGGTCGGCGACCCCGGGTGCGTCGAGCGCATCGACGAGCGGGGGCGGGGGCATCGTGGCGAGCGTACTCATCGAATGGTGATCGGCCTCCATCCTCATGTTGCCTGCTGTGCTCTCGGCCCCGCTTGGCTACGTGGAGTCCGTTTCACCTCACTGCACACAGTCATGGAGGTCTTGAATGACCGCGAGAACCCACCAGCCGACCGGTATCGACCGGCGGACCGTTGCTGAAGAGCGCCGCAGTTGTCGGTGCCGTCCTGCCCCAGCCGGTCACCGCCCTAGCCATGGCGGGCAGCGGATTGTGCGTGGCCAGCGCCGAGACGGTGATCGGCTCGCTCGATCAGCTGGACAGCGTCGCCACCATCTCCGCTGGCTACGCCAGACTGGCGACCGGCGGGCTGCTGCATCTGCTGGCTGCGGTACTGCTGGCGTTCGCCCTCGTCGGTCTTGCGCCGCTAGTGTGGCGCAGCGTCGTCGGCCGGGTCGGTTGGCTAGTGGCGCTCGTCGGCGTTCCGTGCGCCGGCGGCTTCGCGATGTTGCACCTGTTGGCGCTCGAGGTGGCCGCGCCGACGCTGGACGCGGCGGCGATGGACCAGTTCCTCCTACAGCGCCTCGGTGCGGGCGGGGGGCCATGGCTGGTGCCGCTCTTGTGGACCGCGCTGCTGATGCCCGTGGCGCACCTGCTGCTCGTCTTCGGCCTGGCCCGCCGCAAGGTTGCTCCTTGGGCGGCGCCGGTGCTGCTCGTGGTGGGCGCGCTCGTCCACCAGGTAGTGCCCGGAGAGTTCGTCGAGGTGATGTCGCACTGGGTCATCGCGTCCGGTCTCGTCGTCGCCGCCGCCGGTGTCTGGCTGCGGCAGCCCCGCCCGCGTGAGTCCGACGTCAGTCGGTGAGCGAACGGAAGCCGCGCAGCCGCAGGCTGTTGGTCACCACGAACACCGACGACGCCGCCATGGCCGCGCCGGCCAGCATCGGGTTGAGCAGGCCGGCCGCGGCCAGCGGAAGGGCTGCCACGTTGTAGGCGAAGGCCCAGAACAGGTTGGCCTTGATCGTCGTCAAGGTACGCCGGGCGAGCCGCACGGCGTCGGCCGCGACCCGCAGGTCGCCGCGCACCCGCGTCAGGTCGGCGGCCTCCATGGCCACGTCGGCGCCGGTGCCCATCGCCAGCCCCAGGGCGGCCTGCGCCAGCGCGGCCGCGTCGTTGACGCCGTCGCCGACCATCGCCACCACCCGACCCTCGTGCTGCAGCCGGGCAACGGCGGCGACCTTGTCGCCGGGCAGCACCTCGGCCACCACGTCGGCGGTGTCGATGCCGACCTCGGCGGCCACCGATCGGGCGACTGCCGCGTTGTCGCCGGTCAGCAGCACCGGACGGAGCCCGAGCCCGCGCAGCCGCGCGACCGCCTCCGCCGACGAGGCCTTCACGGCGTCGGCGACGACCAGCACACCACGGGCTGCGCCGTCCCAGCCAACCGTGATCGCGGTACGCCCGGACCGCTCCGCTGCGGCGGCCGCGTCGGCAAGTGTCGGCGGCACGGCGAGCCCGTCGCCGGCCAGCAGCTGGGCCCGTCCCACCACGACCGTCCGGCCCTCCACGCGGCTGCGCACACCGAGGCCCTCGACGTTGGCGAAGCCCTGGACGGCAGGCAGCCGCCCGCCCCGCTCGCGGGCGCCGGTGGCGACAGCACGCGCGATCGGATGCTCGGAGGCGTCCTCCAGCGCACCAGCCAGCCGCAGCAGCTCGGCGGTGTCGACCCCGTCGGCGGCCACCACGTCGACCAGCGTCATCTGTCCGGTGGTGACGGTGCCGGTCTTGTCGAGCACGACGGTGTCGATGCGCCGGGTCGACTCCAGCACCTCCGGCCCCTTGATCAAGATGCCGAGCTGCGCACCACGGCCGGTGCCGACCAGCAGCGCGGTCGGTGTCGCCAGCCCCAGCGCGCAGGGGCAGGCGATGATCAGCACCGCCACGGCGGCGGTGAAGGCCACCTCGGCGCCGCCGCCAACGGCGAGCCAGAAGGCCAGCGTCGCGACCGCCAGCACGATGACGACCGGCACGAACACCGCCGACACCCGGTCGGCGAGGCGCTGCACGGCCGCCTTGCCGGTCTGCGCCTGCTCGACCAGCCGGGCCATCTGCGCCAGCTGGGTGCCGCTGCCGATGTGCGTTGCCCGCACGACCAGCCGCCCGCCGGCGTTGACGGTGGCGCCGACGACCTCGTCGCCGACACCGACCTCCACCGGCACGGACTCGCCGGTGAGCATGCTGCGGTCCACCGCCGAGGTGCCCTCGGTGACGGTGCCGTCGGTGGCGACCTTCTCGCCGGGGCGTACGACGAAGCGGTCACCGACCGCCAGCCGTTCCACGGCCACCCGCTGCTCGGTCGGACCGCCGGGTCCGTCGCGCAGCACCGCCACCTCCCGGGCGCCGAGCTCGAGCAGCGCACGCAGGGCGGCGCCGGCCCGCCGCTTCGAGCGGGCCTCGAAGAAGCGGCCCAGCAGCAGGAACGTCGTCACTCCGGCGGCGACCTCGAGATAGATCGCCGACCCCCCGCCGCCGCGGTGCACGGTCAGGTCGAAGGAATGGGTCGTGCCGGGCGCGCCGGCGCCACCGAGGAACAGCGCGTACAGCGACCAGCCGAAGGCGGCGCCGGTGCCGAGTGAGATCAGCGTGTCCATGGTGGCGGTGCCGTGCCGCAGGTTGGTCCAGGTCGCGCGGTGGAACGGCAGCGCGCCCCAGACCACGACCGGGGCGGCGAGCACCAGCGACAGCCACTGCCAGTAAGTGAACTGCAGTACCGGCACCATCGCCAACAGCACGACAGGTACGGACAGCGCGGCGCTGACGACCAGCCGCTGGCGCAGCGCGTCGGCCGGCTCGACAGCTTGGCTCGGTGGCTCGGCCTCGGCTTGGGGCGGCGCCGGGACCGTTGCGGTATAGCCGGCGGCGGCCACCGCTGCCACCAGCTCGTCGGTGGCCACGCCGCCGTCGTGCTGCACGGCGGCCTTCTCGGTGGCGTAGTTGACGCTGGCGCGCACGCCGTCCAGCTTGTTCAGCCGCTTCTCGACCCGCATCGCGCAGGACGCGCAGGTCATGCCGCCGATCTCGAGCTCGATCTGCGCAGCAGCCGTCTCGGTGGCGGAACTCATGCGCCCGGTGAGCCGATGCCGACCAGCTCGTAGCCGGCCTCCTCGACGGCTGCGCGCACGGCGCTCTCGTCCGGCGCCTCGTCGCTGAGCACGGCCAGCTCGCCGGTGGACAGGTCCACCGCGACGTCCTGCACGCCGTCGAGCTGGGTGACCTCTTCGCTGACCGCGCTGGCGCAGTGGCCGCAGGTCATGCCGCCAACGGTGTAGGTGCTGCGGATGCTGGTCATCACGGGTCGCCTCTCGGTGCGGGTAAGGGGTGTCGGTGCGGGCAGCGGCCGGTCAGGAGCGGACCATGCGGGCGATCGCGTCGCTCGCCTCCTGCACCTTGGCGCCGGCCTCGGGGCCGCCGGTGCGGGCGGCGTCGACGACGCAGTGGCTCAGGTGCTCGTCGAGCAGGCCGAGCGCCACCGACTGCAGCGCCTTGGTCATGGCCGACACCTGGGTGAGGATGTCGATGCAGTACTGCTCGTCCTCGACCATGCGCTGCAACCCGCGCGCCTGCCCCTCGATCCGGCGCAGCCGCTTGAGGTAGTCGTCCTTGTGTGACAGGTAGCCGTGTGTGGCGGCCGGCGAGGCCTGCTTCTCCATCGTCCAACCATACCCCCCCAGGGTAATGACGCCAGGGTGGGCGTGCCCGCCGTCGCCAGGCCAGGCAGCATGGACCCATGCCTGACTCGACTCCCGCCGGCACACCGGCTGCCAGCCGCCTTCCGCACCCGCCATCCGACCACGGGCCGGCCCAGCTCCGGGTCACCGAGTACGACGTCGTCGTGCTGGGCGGTGGCCCTCCGGGTGAGAATGTCGCCGCCCGGGCCACGGCGGGCGGGCTGTCGGTGATCGTGGTCGAGGCCGAGCTGGTCGGCGGGGAGTGCTCGTTCTGGGCGTGCATGCCGAGCAAGGCCCTGCTCCGCCCGGTGGAGGCCCGTTCCGACGCCCGGGCCATCGACGGGTCCCGGCAGGCCGTCACCGGTGACCTTGCCGCGGACGCGGTGCTGGCTCGGCGCGACAAGTTCACGCACGGCTGGGACGACGGCAGCCAGGTGCAGTGGCTCGACGGCGAGGGCCTCGCGCTCGTCCGCGGGCACGGGCGGATCACCGGCGACCGGCAGGTCGAGGTGGTCGACGCCACCGGCGACCGGGCGATGCTCACCGCGCGGCGTGCGGTGGTGCTCTGCGTCGGCAGCGTCCCGGCCTCTCCGCCGATCGAGGGCCTCGCGGACGTGGCCGCCTGGGGCTCGCGCGACGCCACCAGCGCCGCGGACGTGCCGGGACGGCTGCTCGTCGTCGGCGGCGGGGTGGTCGGCGTCGAGATGGCCACCGCCTGGGCGGCGCTCGGCTCGCACGTCACGCTGCTTGCCGCCGAGGACCACCTGCTCGCCAAGATGGAGCCACAGGTCGGTGCCGTGGTGCGCGGCGCCATGGAGCGGGCCGGCATCGACGTACGCGCCGGGGTGCGGGCCACCGCCGCCCGGCGTGGCCAGGGCCCCGAGGGCAGCGGCGTGACGGTGACCCTGGACGACGGCACCGAGGTCGAGGGCGACGAACTGCTGGTGGCGGCCGGTCGCCGACCGGCCACGGCCGACGTGGGCCTCGACCGCGTCGGGCTCGAGCCCGGTGCGGCGCTGCAGACCGACGACAGCATGCTCGTCGAAGGGGTCGACGGCGGTTGGCTGTACGCCGCGGGCGACTGCTCCGGACGGGCGATGCTGACGCACATGGGCAAGTACCAGGCGCGCGTGTGCGGTGACGTGATCGCGGCGCGGGCCAGCGGCACCGAGCCGGCCACCGCGGCCTGGCAGTCGATGGCCGCGACCGCGGACCACGCGGCCGTGCCGCAGGTCGTCTTCACCGACCCGCCGGCCGGCAGTGTCGGGCTGACCGCCCAGCAGGCGCGCGACGCCGGCCTGTCGGTGCGGGTGGTGGAGCAGGACCTCGGTGCGGTCGCCGGTGCGGCGCTGTACGCAGACGGGTACGAGGGCTGGGCGTGCCTGGTGGTCGACGAGGACCGGCGGGTCGTCGTCGGTGCCACGTTCGTCGGCCCGGGCGTTGCCGAGCTGGTGCACTCGGCCACGGTCGCGGTCGTCGGCGAGGTGCCCGTCGACCGGTTGTGGCACGCGGTGCCGTCGTACCCGACGATCAGCGAGGTCTGGCTGCGGCTGCTGGAGACCTACGGCCTCTGAGCGGCGGGTTCACGGCGTGTGGAGTTGCGCAGCCGGCCAACCGCCGAGACCATCGGCCGCAGCCTCATCCGGGGGCCACCGGCGCAAAGGAGCAGCCATGAACACCCGTACGATCGCGATCATCGCCCTCGTCCTCGCCGTCATCATCTTGATCGTCCTGTTCACGAGCCTCGGCTGACACGCAGCCGGGAACACCCGGCCTGCGGGCGTGGTTTAGGACCCCATGACGCAGACCGCCACCGGCCGCCCGGTCGGGGAGCAGGGCGTCGACGTCCGCAGGGCCGCGGACCGCTTCGCGACCCGCACCGGCTGGCTCGACTCGAAGCACTCGTTCTCGTTCGGACCGCACTACGACCCGCGCGACACCCACTTCGGCCTGCTGCTCGTCAGCAACGACGACGTCGTCGCGCCCGGCACCGGTTTCGACACGCATCCGCACCGGGACATGGAGATCGTCACCTGGGTGCTGCGGGGCTCGCTGGTCCACCAGGACTCCACCGGCCACAACGGCCTCATCTACCCCGGCCTGGCGCAGCGGATGAGCGCCGGACGGGGCATCTTGCACTCGGAGAAGAACGACGCCGTCGGTGCCGGCAACGAGCCGGTGCACTTCGTGCAGATGTGGGTGCTGCCGGATCAGGCCGCGGTGGACCCCGGCTACGAGCAGCTCGAGATCGCCCCCGACCGGCTGGCCGGCGGCTGGGCCACCGTCGCCAGCGGCATGGCCCGCGATGTCGACGACGCGGCCATCCACATCCGGCAGCGCGACGCCGCCTTGCACGCGGCCCGGCTGCAGCCCGGCGAGACCGTACGGCTGCCGGCGGCACCCTTCGTGCACCTCTACGTCGCCGCCGGGTCGGTCGAGCTGGAGGGCTCGGGGCGGCTCGGCACCGGCGACGCGGCCCGGGTCACCCGGGCCGAGGGCCACCGGCTGGTGGCCGTCGAGCCCGCCGAGGTGCTGGCCTGGGAGACGCATGCGTCTCTCGCTGCTTGATCGTCAGGGGACACTGAAGTCGTGATGGGTCGGCGAACGATCGCGGTCGTGGCAGCGGTTCTGGCGGTGTGCCTGCTGCTGGCCGGTGCGGCCAGTTTCGTGGCCGCCAGCACACCCGACCGGCCCGACGAGGTCGCCGACCGCCAGCGCGCTGGCGCCTCGCCAACCGAGCAGGACGCCCGAGACGGGCTCGCGGGCATCGTCGGCGTCGGTGGCGCCCTCGTCGTCGTAGCCGGCCTGGCGATGGTCGTGCGCCCCCGGTTCGACTCCCGCCGGCGGTAGGTCCCCGGTGGCTAGCGGCCGATCGCGACGACCGGCTTCTTGGCCGGGTCGAGCTTCTTCATCGCCTTCCGGATGAACCCCCTGGGCGCCGAGACGCAGCCGGCGGTGGCGCCGGAGCCGTTGACGTGCAAGAAGATGCCCGAGCCCCGGTGGCGTACGGGGTCGGGGCGGTTGAAGTCGATGACGATCGACCAGCGGTACTGCCCGGTGTAGTCCCGCAGCCGCTCGGAGGAGTTGTAGCCGGAGATGCGCCAGCGGAAGCCGCCCTTGCTCTTGTTGCGCAGCGTGTTGTACCAGCGCGACTCGTTGTCCTGCACCCAGTAGTCGCCGGCGCGCACCCGGTGGAACCGCAGGTCGGTGCCCTTGGGGCGCCGGGCCAGGCCGAAGGTCCCGGTCACCCGGTACGACCCGAGCGGCGTGGTGCCGGTGCCCTGCTGCCGGTCGTCGCCCGGCACCAGGCCGCCGGAGCCGGTGCGCCCGTCGCGCGCGGTTAGCACCCGCTGCCAGTCGCCACCCGCACGCCGCCACAGCGACACCCGCGAGTGCCACCCGCTGCGCTGCTTGACCGTGACCACCTGCCGGGTGCGCTTGGCCAGCTCGACCTTGACCCCGCCGAGGCGGACGGTGCGCGCGACTCCGTCGCCGGCTGGCTGGGTGTCGGTCGCGTGCGCCGGGGCCGCACCGGCCACGGCGCAGGTCAGGGCGGCTGCACCCAGCGCTGCGGCGAGGGACCGGAGGGTTCGGCGAGCGGCCATGCACTAGAGGCTGACGCAAAGTCGACCCTCAGTCACACAGAGCGACCATGTGCTGTCCGGACGGACGGGCAGGCGGTCAGCCGCGCGACGCCATGCCGTACACCCGCTCGACCGGCAGCCGCAGCACCAGCCGCCGCTCCGCGACCATCGCGGCGCGGTAGTCGTCCCAGTCGGGGTGCTCGCCCTGCAGGGTGCGGTACAGGTCGACGAGGTCGTCGGCGGCCGCATCGCCGGGGTCCGTCGTCTCCGCCCCCAGCTCCGCCTCCCCCTCCGCGACGGCGTAGGCCCAGCCGTCGTCGGTGGTGACGTAGAAGCTGGCGCGTGGGTCGCGGCGCAGGTTGGCGGTCTTTGCCCGATCGGCCGTGACCGAGACCCGGATCGTGCGGGCGGAGTCGTCCCAGGCGTAGATGACGTTGGACAGCTGGGGCCGCCCGTCACGCTTCAGCGTGACGAGCACACCCAGCCGCCGTGCGGACAGCAGTCCGAGCAGCGCGGGATCCATGCCCCCCATGATGCCCGTGCTCGCCGAGATGCCGCCATCTGCAGATGTTGGCGGCTCGACACCTGCAGATCGCGGCAGCGAGGGGTGCACCTAGCATCAGCCCCATGACGGGGGGCGGGCGTACGGGTCCACTCGTCGGTGTCCGCGTCGTGGAGCTGGCCGGCATCGGGCCGGTGCCGTTCGCGGCGATGCTGCTCGCCGACCTCGGCGCCGACGTCATCTGCATCGACCGTCCGGGCGGCCACGCGCTGGCACCCGCACCGCCGCTGTACGACGTGCTGACCCGCGGCCGGCCGTCGGTCGCCGTCGACCTCAAGCACCCGCGCGGCGTGCAGGTCGTGCGGGAGCTGGTTGCCCGGGCCGACGTGCTGCTGGAGGGGTTCCGCCCCGGCGTCACCGAGCGGCTTGGCCTCGGGCCCGACGAGTGCCTCGCGGCCAACCCCGCCCTCGTCTACGGCCGGATGACCGGCTGGGGCCAGGACGGGCCGCTGGCGCGTACCGCCGGGCACGACCTCACGTTCATCGCCCGGACCGGGGTGCTGGGCGCGATCGGGGAGCCGGGCCGGCCGCCGCAGCCGCCGCTGAACCTGCTGGGGGACTTCGGCGGCGGTGCGATGTACCTGGTCGCCGGTGTGCTCGCCGCGCTGCTCGAGGCCCACGGCTCGGGCCGCGGCCAGGTGGTGGACGCCTGCGTCGTCGACGGCACCGCACACCTGACCGCGATGGTCGCCGGCGAGCTCGCGGCCGGCAGCTGGCAGGACCGGCGCGGCGGCAACCTGCTCGACGGCAGCACGCCGTTCTACACCACCTACGTCTGCGCGGACGCCCGCGAGCTGGCCATCGCGCCGATCGAGCCACAGTTCTGGGCGCAGTTCCTGGCCGGTCTCGGGCTGGCCGACGACCCCGACCTGCCCGACCGGGCCGACCCCGCCCAGTGGGACGCGCTGCGTCGGGTCCTGGCGGCCCGCATCGCGACCCGTACGCAGGCGCAGTGGCTCGACGTGTTCACCGGCACGGACGCCTGCGTCGCACCGGTGCACTCCCTCGGCGAGGCTCCGAACGACCCGCACCTGGCCGCTCGCGGCTCCTTCGTCGAGCACGCCGGGGTGGTCCAGCCGGTGCCCGCGCCGCGCTTCTCCCGTACGCCCGGCGCGCTGACCACGCCGCCGCCGGCGGCCGCCGGCGCCGACACCCGCGCGGCCCTGACCGCGTGGGGCATCGACGACGTCGAGGGCCTGATCGCCGCCGGTGCCGCCGTCCAGCCCTGACATCCACCCCCGTTCATCCGAGGGTTCCGGCGCCGTTCCGCAGCTTCTCCTGCACATGGGCTTGCCCGCACCGCCAACCTGATCGAGGCGGCACGGCCGGCGGGCGGTCCAGACCGGCTGGCGGTGCCGGTCGCCGCCGACGACCCAGCGGCCAGGCGGACCGTCTCGGACCTCGTCGACAGCTCGGCTTCGACCCGGTTGACGCCGGCGACCTGGACGAGTCGTGGCGCCAGCAGCCGGGCATGGCCGCGGTCAGCTCGCCGCCTGCATCATCGCCCGGTACCAGTCGTGGAAGCTGGCGAGCACGTGCTCGGCGGGCACGAGGACGCCGCGGAAGTCGGGCGAGCGCGCTCCCTGCTGGCAGCGCTCGCAGGCGGCGAAGTCCTGCCGGTTGGTGATGTCCATGATGCGCACCGCGTCGGTGGGGTCGAAGCCGGGTCGGGCCACCTCGTCGGGGTCGAACAGCCAGTCGACGACCACCCGCGTACGGTCGGCGGCCAGCGGCTCGGCGCGGAAGAACAGCACGTGGTCAGGAACCACGATGACGAACGCGTTGGGGCGCAGCACGATCCCGTAGAACAGCCGGTCGTCGCCGTCGAGCAGGCCGGGCAGCCGGGGGTGCGCCCCCTGGCCGCTGAGGGTGAACGCCGCCCGGTCGTCGGCCAGCACCGCCCCGGCCCTGACGCCGCCGCTGACCGTGCCGTAGCCGGAGGCGAACTGTGGCAGCGCCGCGGTGAGCTCGGGGTGGATGGTCGCGCAGTGGTAGCACTCCATGAAGTTCTCGGCGATCGACTTCCAGTTGGACGCCACGTCGTAGCAGATCGTGTGCCCGACGGCCAGGTCGCCGATGCCGTAGCGGTCGAGCGTCGTGGCATCACCCAGGCGTTCCTCGAGCTGGGGCCGCACCTGGTCGTCCAGCTCCGGGGTATCGGCGTCGAGCGTGACCCACACGTAGCCGAGCCACTCCGCCGCCCGTACGCCGAGCAGGCCGTGGTCGGCCTTCACCAGGTCGGGTATGTCGACCATGTTGGGTGCGGTCATCAGCTGACCGTCGAGGCCGTAGGTCCAGGCGTGGTACGTGCAGCGGATCGCGTTGCCGAACGTCCCGCTGTCGTCGGTGCACAGCACCGCACCCCGGTGCCGGCACAGGTTCTTGAAGCCGCGCAGCCGGCCGTCGCGACCGCGAACCACGAAAACGTTCCGCCCGGCGACGTCGGCGCGCAGGAAGGTGCCGCGGGTGACCACCTGGTCGGCGCGGCCGATGCACATCCAGGAGCGGGCGAAGACCGCCTCCTGGTCCCGGGCGAAGACCTCCGGCGCGGTGTAGTCGCTGCCCGGCAGCGTCGGCAGCAGGCTGGGTGCGGCGGCAGGTGCGATGGTGTCGAGCGACGCGGCCATGGTGGTTCTCCGAACTCCTGCGGTGTTTCACCACGCGGGACAGATGCGCTGTGCGAGATGGCAAGCGTGACCGACACCGAGCCCTGCTGTCAACGAGCCGCTCAGCCGGGTTTCGGCACCCCGTTGCGGTAGGAGATCTCGGCCGCGGCCTCGACCAGCTGCTTGACGACGTCGGGACGCGCGGCCTCGGTCAGGCGGAACGTCGGGCCCGACACGACCAGGGCAGCGACGACGGCGCCGCCGAGCTCACGCACCGGAGCGGCGACGGCGATCAGGCCGTCCTCCTGCTCCTCGAGGCTGGCGGCGTGACCGAGCCGGCGCACCCCGGCCAGCTCGGCGCGCAGGTCGGCCTGCCGGGTGATGGTGTGCTCGGTGAAGCGTTCGAGCCGACCGCTCGCGGTGAGCTCACCCGCGGGCGCGTACGCCAGGAACACCTTGCCGGCGGCGCTGGCGTGCAGCGGCGCGCGTGTACCGACCCAGTCCACGGTGGTGACCGCCGCCGGGCCGATGTGCTGGTCGAGGGTGATGACGCCGGTGCCGTCGTGGATCGAGACGTTGACCGTCTCGCCGACGGTCTCGGCCAGCTGCTCGCACACCGGCCGGGACAGCACCGACAGGTCGTGCCGCCGCGTGGCCGCCCGGGCCAGCTGCACCACGCCGTAGCCCAGCGCGTACTGCCCGCGCTGGTGGGTCTGCTCCACCATGCCCCGCGCCTCCAGCGTGGCCAGCAGGCGGAACACCGTCGACTTGTGCGTGCCGGTGGCCTCGGCGATCTCGGAGACCCCGGCCGCCCCGCCCTCGGCGATCACCTGCAGCACCGACAGCGCCCGATCGACCGAGCGGATGGTCTCGTCGCGACCGGCGTTTTCGGAGGGCACGGCCGTGAGTCTAGGGTGCCCGGACCAGCCTGCGACGACGACGAGGAGGCGCCGTGACGATCTCGGTGTGCGCCGTGACAGAGCTTGCCCCCGGCGATGTCCGGGTCGTCCAGGCCGACGTGGCGGTGGCGGTCTTCCGCACCGACGACGGCGCCCTCTACGCCGTCGACGACACCTGCACCCATCAGCGCGCCTCCCTCGCCGAGGGCTGGGTCGAGGGCGACACCGTGGAGTGCCCGCTGCACGCGTCCTGCTTCGACCTGCGCACCGGCCAGCCGACGGGGCCGCCCGCGACCCTGCCGGTGCGCACCCACGAGGTTCGGGTCGTCGACGGCCACATCTGGTTGGAGCCGGCCGGGTGAGGAGCGTCGCCGTCGTCGGGGCCTCCCTGGCCGGGTGGTACACCGTGCAGGCGCTGCGCGGTCAGGGCTTCGACGGGCGGATCACCGTCGTCGGTGCCGAGCCGCACCGCCCGTACGACCGGCCGCCGCTGTCCAAGGGCTTCCTGGACGGCAGCGTCCCGGTCGCCGACCTTGCGTTGGAGCCGCCGGGTGATGCCGACGACGACCTCGACGTCGACTGGCGTCTCGGTGCCCGTGCCGAGGCGCTGCACTCGGGCTCGCGCGCGCTGTTGCTGGACGACGGGGCCGAGCTGCGCTGCGAGGGGGTCGTCATCGCCACCGGCGCCCGCGCCCGCCGGCTCCCCGGCACCGACGGCATCGATGCGGTGCACACGCTGCGCAGCCTCGACGACGCGATGCGCCTGCGGGCGGCGCTGGCGAACCCGGGCCGGCTGTTGGTGGTCGGCGGCGGGTTCATCGGCTCGGAGGTCGCGGCGACCGCGAGCACGCTGGGTCACGAGGTCGTCATGGTCGAGCCGGAGCCAGCACCGCTGAGCCGCCAGTTCGGTGTCGCCGTCGGCTCGGTGCTGGCCGACGTGCACCGCGAGCACGGGGTGCGGGTGCACACCGGGGTCGGCGTCACGGGCGTCACCGCCGCCGGGGGAGCGGCCCGGGTAGGTCTCACCGACGGCCGCACGCTGGCGGCCGACGTCGTGCTGGTCGCCGTCGGCGCGGTGCCCGCCGTCGAGTGGCTGGCCGACTCCGGGCTCGACCTGGTGGGCGGGGTCAGCTGCGACGCCCGCGGCGTCACCTCCATCCCCGGCGTGGTGGCGGTCGGCGACGCTGCCCGCGGTTTCCACCCGTTCGTGGGTGCGCCGGCCCGCATCGAGCACTGGACGCATGCGATGCGGCACCCGTCGGTGGTGGCCGGCGCGCTGCTCGGCAGCGACAGCGAAGCGCCGGCGACGCCGCCGTACGTCTGGTCCGACCAGTACGACCGGCGGCTGCAGTTCGCCGGGCACGTCGAGCCGGCCGACACCATCGAGGTCGTCGAGGGCAGCCTGGCCGAGCGCAACTTCGCCGCGGTCTATCGGCGCGGCGGCCGCGAGGTGGCGGTGCTGGCGATGAACCGCGCCCGTGACTTCGGCCGGCTCAGGCGGACGCTGCAGCCGGCGGTCGCAGCGCACTGACCAGGCCACGCAGGTCGCCGGCCGCCGGCAGGTCGTGCACGGCCGCGGCCAGCGAGCGTGCGCCCGTGGCGCCGAGCACCGGTGCGCAGACGCGGAGCGCCTTCGCGTGCACGACCTCGTCGTCGACGCCGTCGCCGGGATCGCCCGGCGCTGCCGCCACCCCCGACCTGACCCGTACGCCGGTGTGGCTGGTCACCTCCGCCCAGGCGAGCGCCCGCTCGGGGAACTGCGCCTCCAGCTCCGGGTCGACGGTGAGGGCGACGCGGGCGGCCGAGGCTCTGGTGCTGGGGTCGGGTAGCCGGTCTGCGTGCACCTGCTCGGGGCCGACCGCTCCGTCGAGCAGCGCGCACGCGACCGCCCATGGGATGCTGAACTGCGCCGCCTCGGTGCTGTCGGGTGCCGCCGAGTCCAGGTGGGTGGCCGCCTCGAAGGTGCCGACCCGCACCTCGGCGACGTCGTCGGCGGACGGCAGCTGGGCGGCGGCCGCGAGCGTGGCCGCCACCGCCGGTTGGGCCCACCGGCAGGTGGCCGAGAGCTTGACGTAGACGGCGTTGATGAGGAAGTCCGCGCCGAGGCTCGGCAACCTCTCGGCCTCGGCCGCGCGGTGCGCGAAGATGCTCGGCGGCGCAGTGACTCCGGCGACGGCGAGGTCGACGGCGGCGAATCCGGCGAGGGAGCCCCAGCCGATGCCGTCCTTGAGCATGGCCGGGTGGTCCACCGCGCGCATGACCGGCGTCATCGGTGCGTGGAACTCCGCGATGGCGAGGGCCGTGTCGACGAGGTCAGGGTCCAGCCGGCGGATCCGCGCCACCGCAGCGGCCGCACCGACGGCCCCCCACGTCCCGGTGCCGTGGTAGTGCTCGTACTCCCGGCGGATCAGGAGCCCGGCGCGCATGGCCACCTCGTAGCCGACCAGCACCGCGGCGAGCAGGTCCGCACCGGTGGAGGGGCCGTGGTCCGACTCGGCGGCGGCCAGCGCCGCCGGCACTACGATCGCCCCCGGGTGCCCCTTGAGCGGGCGGTAGCCGTCATCCAGGTCCAACGCGTTCGCGGCGAACGCGTTGGCGGTCACCGCCCCGGCCGGACCGAGCCGCTCGCTCCGGCCGATCACCGTGTGCTCGCCCGGCCCCAGCGCCGACCGGGCCCACTGGCAAGTCGCCGCCGCGGCGGGCGTGGCCGACCCGGCGACCGCGCAGGCGAGGGTGTCCAGCAGGCAGCGCTGGGTCCGGGCGCGCACGTCGGGCGGCAGGTGCTGCCACTCCAGCCCGGACACGAATGCGCCGAGCCGTCCGCTGCCCGTCACCTGGCACACGCTAGCGACCCCGGGTGAGGCCGGGCGGCGGCACTGTACCGTAAAGTAGCACGTCGCGTGCTACATTCGTGACTATGACACGCATCGGGGTCCGGGAACTGCGCCAGCACGCGTCGCGGTACCTCGCGCTGGTGAAGACCGGCGAGACCGTGGAAGTGACCGAGCGGGGCGAACTCATTGCCCTGCTGATCTCGCCGCACAGCTTCCAGACGATGAGAGATCGGCTGATCGCCGCCGGCAGACTCATTCCCGCGTCCGGCCCGACCGGGCGACTTCGCTCGCCCCGGGCCGTCCCGATCGCCGCAACTGCTCCGACCAACCAGGAAGCGCTCGAGGCCGAGCGCGAGGAACGGCTGTGATCTACCTGGATTCGTCCGCGCTGATGAAGTTGGTCCGGCCGGAGGAGGAGACCGCGGCCCTGGGCGAATGGCTGCGTGGGCGCCCCGACCGACCAGTGGTTTCCAGCGAGCTGGGACGGGTCGAGGTTTTGCGGGCCGCTCGACGGGTGGGTGGGCAGGTCCCCGCAGAAGCCCGCGCCGTGGTTGCCGATCTCGACCTGATCCCCCTGGATCGCGCGGTACAAGACCTTGCGTGCGACATCGCCGATCCGCCGCTTCGCACCCTCGATGCCCTGCATCTGGCCTCCGCGGTACTGCTCCGGGACGAGTTGACCGCATTCATCGCGTACGACCACCGCCTGACAGCCGCCGCCAAGACCGCCGGCCTGCTCGTCGTCACGCCGGGGCGGTTGAACAGTTGAGCAGGGGCAGGGTCGGTGGTTGAGCTCACGCCGTGCTCGGAGCTGTCCGCAGCGGGCTGGATCACCGCTCGCGATCAGCCGTGGCACCAACTGGCCACCTTTGGGCCGCCCATGCGGGGCAGCGCGAGAACCACGTCGAGCACGGTGTCAGACATCGGCGACTGGGACGTGCCCTACCCGGCGTTCGTCTGGCCGGCCGACCGCGCCTGGTGCGTCGCCGCTGACGTCGACCCGCACTGGGCCGGGATAGGAGCCGACACCGCAGCCATCGACCGGCTTGTGGCCGATCCACACCTCGATGTCGTCCCAGCCGACCCACGCGAGGACCAGCCGTGCTACCGGTAGCTCATTGAGACGCTCCCCGCGGGTGGCGGCGCAGGAAGTCCACGACCAGCCCGGCCGTTTCGGTGGGATGGGTGGCGGCGAGCAGGTGGCCGGCTCCCTGAATCGTGGTGTCCTCGGCATGGGGCAACAGCTGCAGGATGCGGGCGCGGACCTCTGCGAACCAGGGACCGCTGTTGTCGCCGCCGACGTACAGCACCGGACACCGAATCCTCGCAGCCTCCTCGGTGCCGAACTCCCAGGAGAGAAGCGCCGGCAGGTCGGACTCGAAGAAGGTGCCGGCGTCACGCTCCATCGCGGCGACGGAGCCCCCCAGGTCCTGCTCAGACTCGCGCCGCCAGTCGGGCCCGGCGAGCATCGTGAGGATCTCGTCCAACGCCACCAGAGACCCCTTCGCTCTGAAAGTCTCCGAGAGCCGGGCATTCGCAGCCAGGAACTGCGGCGCACTCGGCACGCCGACCGGAGGGGGCTCCATCACCGTCAGCGTGCTCACCACGTCCGGGGCCACCGACGCAAGAGTGAGAGCGATGGCCGCGCTGTAGCTCACTCCCACCACATGGGCCGGCGCGACCTCCAGCACGTTCAGGAGCGCACGACAGTCTTCGGCGTCGGCGGCCACCGAGCCCGGGCGGACCAATGGCCCGCTGCCGGCGTACCCGCGACGGTGATAGTGGATCACCTGGCAGCCGCCGCTTCGGGCCGTCTGCTCGGCCAACGGGCGCAGTTCGTCAGCGGTGAGAGCGGTCTGGATGACGACAACGGGCTCGCCATCGCCCACCACCTCGACCTCGAGGTCGACATCGCCGACAGTGATGGACTGCGAATGACCCACACGGTCATCGTCACCGCGCAGGGCTCGGGTGGCAACCAGCCCGAGGTGTCCGGGGTTCGCGGAGTTCGCTGGGTCAGCGTAGGAGGGCGACAGCGAGGACACCGATCACGGTGTTGGCGGTTGCGTGCACCAGGTAGGTGAGCAGGATGCCGCCGCAGCGGATTCTGATGATCCCGAGCACGAGACCCAGCTGGCGGCCATCACCATGCCTATCCACCTCGACGGGAAGCCTGCCCAGTGGGAACCGCCAAAAAGGACGGCCTGAACAACGACCGCGGCCCGCGTACCCCACACCGCGGTCAGCTCTTCCAGGACCCGAGATCCTGCAGGTCCGTAATGTCCCCACCCACGATGTCGAGGTCTTGCGCGCGCGAGCGGCGGCCCGGGACATGTCGCTGTCGAGCTACCTCCGGGAACTGATCCACGCCGACATATCGCGTCCGACGATGGCCGAGGTCCTCGAGCGGATCGCAGCACGAGACAGTGTTGAGGCCGATCAGGAGGACATCCGATCGTTCATCGAGGACGGCCGCCGATAGATGATTGTCGTCGACGCTTCGATCGTCGTCCGGCTGCTGCAGAACCGGAGAGAAGACGCCGCGCTGCGCGAAGTGTTCGCTCGGCACCCCTACGTCCATGCTCCAGCACTGATAGATGCCGAGGTGGCCGCCGCGACCCGCGGTCTGCTGATGACGTCCAAGGACGCGATCAAGATCACGGTTGCGCGGGCCGGAGAGATGCTCGGCGACTTCGCTGCCCTGCCCCTGCAGCGCTATCCGATGCAGCCCCACCAACGACGGGTCTTGACTCTGCGCCACAACTTCACCGCCTACGACGCGTTCTACGTAGCCCTGGCCGAGTCGCTCGGCATGCCGCTGCTCACCGCCGACCGCAAGTACGCCAAGGCACCGGAGCACACGGCCGTCGTCGAAACCTGGCAGTAGAGCCGCGAGCCATTGCGCGGTTGGGTCTGGTCTCGTTCAGGTCGTGGGCGAGCTGCCGAGTTGACCGAGAAGGTCCTGGATCCCAGCGGCGACGTCGTCGGGTGCGTGGAGCATGTGGAGGTGCCCGCCCTGCAGCGTTCGGACAGGCCAGCCGCGCGACTCGGCGTCGTCTCGCTCGGGGGCGTAGGTGTCGCCGAAGGCTACGTAGGCTCCCGGTCGGGCGTCCCAGCCGTCCGCGACCGGCAGCGACCCCTCGAAGTAGCTCAGCGGGAGTCGCCGCTGCTCGCGCTCGACCTCGAGGCGCAAGGCGGCCGTCGGGAACAGGGCTTCGACCTCGGCCTGCTCCCACCAATGGGTCCAGACCGGGAGAAGGCCGTCCCGGTCGGCGCTTTCCCGCAGCAGGTCCAACAGCGGGGGTGGGGCCAGCGGCGTGTGCCCGGCAGGTGGGGGTAGTCCGGCGTCGACGAAGACCATCGCGTCCACGACACGATCCCGGACCAGGGCCGGGACGTACAGCCCGGCGTTGCTGTGGGCGACCACCACGACCGGCCGGTCGGTGGGTATGCCGTCGAGGAACTCGCCCAGCACGTCTGCCGGGCTGACCAGAGGCTTCGAGGCCGAGGCGGGCACGGTCGCCACCTCCGACCCCCAGGTGCTCAGCGCCTGCTGGACGGGCCGCCAGACAGCGGGACCGAGCAGGGGGCTCGACAGCAGCACTAGGAGGTGGTCCACGAGGTCGCAACCTACCGAGACCCAAGTAGGCGAGCGTGACGCTACTCAGTCGTCTGCCGCCTCCGGCAGGAACCGCCCCTCCTCCAGCATGGAGCTGCCCGGGACCTCCTGGATGAACAGCGCAAAGCCGTCCGGCGGTTCCCCGGTGACCTTGGCCCACG